>NZ_JAMXOT010000111.1 GCF_024220515.1 Oscillatoria sp. HE19RPO | reverse complement strand
GCGCAATGCTTGCGCCCTCCGGAGGGCGCAAGCATTGCGCCCCTACACATTCCTTCGTTTTAGCTGAACGTTTGGAGGATTTATATTTTGCAATCCCCTTAAACCTATTTTTAAAAGGATAAGCAAAATCCTACAATTGCTCAAGTCAGGACGAAAAATGCCAAAAAAAAATTACACCCAGAATCAGATTAGGTGACCCAAATTGAATGGATTAGGCGTGATTATTTGGGAGGGATTAGTCTTTTTATTGCAGTCCGGTAATTCTTGAGTCGCTGTCCCCCTCACAACATCAGGCTATACCCACAGTATTTTTCCCGTTAACGGTTTCTCTATAATTATCTAACAGAAATTTTGACGGTTAAACATACCACAAGTTACTTACCATAAGTGACTCAAAAAGTCAAGGCGATCGCCACCCACATCCGGTGAACTTATTCAGCCGAAATCCCTACAAGTGGGTCCCAGATTCAGGTCATTTATGAAAATACCGATGACATTCGAGGGTGCGATCGGGCATAACTGAGAAAGTAGGAGTCAGAGTTGGATTTCCATTCTTTCAGGGATGGAACCCGATCGGGGCGATCGCCAACTTATTGACTCAAGCACACTTTCCAGTCTAAAAGGGCAACTCAAACATTATGACAGTCATTCAAGGCACACCGTTCGATGATACCTTACTCGGAACCCTGGGCAATAATTTTATCTATGGGTGGCAAGGCAATGATGTCCTCAATGGTGCAGATGGGGAAGATATCCTCTATGGGGATCAAGGAAATGATAGTCTAACTGGGGGGAATGGCAATGACTTACTCGCTGGCAGTCAAGGCGATGACGTTTTAGATGGGGGGGATGGCAATGATATCCTCTATGGCGGACAGGGGGAGGATGTTTTAATTGGAGGATTCGGCAGCGATCGCCTGTTTGGAGAGGCGGGACTTGATACCTTTTATCTGGAATCGGGTGCGGATACCGTCACCGGAGGCCAAGATAAAGATACCTTTATTCTGTTTCCCACCCTAGGCGGTGGCACTTTAGCAGAAGCGGCGATTATTACGGATTTTAATCCCTTAGAAGATGAATTGGAACTGGCAAATGGACTCACCTTTGAAGGATTAAATATTTTTCAAGGAACGGAAAATTATGCCAACGATACGATTATCCAGGACCGGAATACCGGGCGATATTTAGCGATTTTGCTGAATGTGGCAACGCCTAGTTTTGTGCCAGAGGCGATCGCAGACACCCCAGTAGAAGAAACGCAAGTCCCCGCAGCAGAGGCAACGGAACAACCGGACATTGTATTTGCCACTCCCTCCCTTGTCATTTCACCGATTACCCAACCGGGAACGCCACCGGATAATACTCCAACGGATAATCCGCCAACGGATAATCCGCCAATTGATAATTCTATTCCAGGAACGCTGCAATTTACGGCGAGTCAATTTGCAGTGAACGAAGATGGGACTCCCGTTATGACCATCACTGTAGAACGGATAGAGGGGAGTGCGGGTGCAGTGGGTGCAACTATTACCCTCATCGATGGCACGGCAATTGCTCCCAATGACTATGATAATACACCTATTTTTGTGAACTTTGGCGATGGGAATGTTACCCCTAAAACCCTTGAGTTTCCGATTGTCGATGATGAGGTTTTAGAAGGGGATGAAACAGTTAATTTAACCTTATTTAATCCCACGGGAGGCGCATCTTTAGGGAGTCAAAATACAGCCATATTAACCCTTGTCGATAACGATCGCCCGTCGCAAATCCAATTTAGCACCCCTACCTACAGCATTCGGGAAGATGGGGGGAGTGCGACGATTACTGTTACCCGGGACAGTGCGATCGGGACAGTCAGCGTTGATTATGCGACCCAAACCCCCAATACCAATAATGCTGCCACCGCAGATGCCGATTATATTCCTACCCAAGGAACTCTGACCTTTAATCCAGGGGAAACCACGAAAACCCTGACGATTCCCATTTTAGATGATGACCTAGTAGAGGCAACAGAGACGGTGCAAATTGCACTTTCTAATCCTTCTGATGGGGCAATTTTAGGGGGAATTTCAACGGCAAGTTTAGAAATTTTAGACCATGAACCGGGACAGTTAGAATTTATCAGTGCCAGTTCCAGTGGATTAGAAGGCAACAGTGGGACGGCAGTGGAGACAGTTGTCGGAACAATCCGACGCAGTGGCGGCAGTGATGGGGAAGTCATGGTGCAGGTGGTGTTAGATAATCCGGCAGGGACCGCGACCTCTGGGGAAGATTATACCACAACCTTTCCGATTTCGGTGACCTTTGCTGATGGGGAAAGTGGCGATCGCGATGTGACACTCCCGATTGTCGGAGATTTGGTGAATGAACCGGATGAAACCATCCCGTTGCAATTAGTCAATCCCTCCAATGGTGCAAGGTTGGGAACCCAAAGCACCACGATTTATACCCTGGTGAATGATGATGGCGGGATTAATATTCCCACGGCGTCTAATTTCATCGCCGAGAATATCACAATCCCTGGGGGGACAACTCACACCTTTACCATTGATTATGCCGATAATGGGGCGATTGATATCAGTAGTTTGGATAATTCTGATATTCTGGTTACCCAAGCGGATGGGTCCCAAATTCCGGCGACGTTTGTGAGTGTCAATCCCCTGGGTGACGGCACACCGCGCACTGTAACCTATCAAATTGCTGCACCCGGTGGCAGTTGGGATACGGCAGATAATGGCACTTATACGGTCCTGTTACAATCCAATCAAGTCACGGATACCAGTGGGAATGCTATTCCTAATGCGACTCTCGGCAGTTTTAATGTTAATCTGGATACCCTCGCACCCACGGCGAGTAATTTGGGGGTGACGGATGTGAATACCAGTGGCGAAACGACTCACAGTTTTACCGTGGATTATGCGGATAATGTGGCGATTGATATCAGTAGTTTGGATAGTTCAGATATCCAAGTTACCGGATCTAATGGATTCAATAGTTTAGCGACTTTAGTTAGTATCAATAGCAGTGAAAACGGTACACCTCGCACTGCGACTTATGAAATGACTGCGCCGGGTGGGATTTGGGATAGTGAGGATAATGGTACTTATGCGATCGCCCTCGTGGGAAATCAGGTATTCGATACCAGTGGCAATGCTGTTCCTGCTACTAATCTGGGCAATTTCACGGTTAATTCTACCTTAACCCTTGACCCCACAGTAACCCTGGGAGTATCACCCGATCGCGTGTTTGAAGATAGTGGTGCAGAATTAATTTATACGTTTACTCGCACTGATAGCGTGAATACCCCCTTAACCAGTCCTTTAACGGCTAATTTTACCGTCGGAGGAACGGCAACCGTTGGTACCGATGGCAATGGAGACTACAATCAGACGGGTGCTGACACATTTGATACAACCGGAACCGTCACATTTGCACCCAATGCTTCAACGGCGATTGTCGCGATCGCACCCTGGGGAAATACCCAAATAGAACCGAATAAAATAGTCGAATTTACTTTAACAACGGGTGCTTATAACCTGGGTACTCCAGAGACCGTGACGGGTATAATTATAGATGATGATGCCCTCGTTTTAAATAATAACGATAGCGGGTATGGCTCATTACGACAAGCGATGATCAATGCCAATACCCAAGGCGGATCTCATGTAATTAACATGAATTTAATCAATGGAAATGAGATTATTCTGGAGTCCCCTTTACCGGCGATCGATAGTTTTCTAACCTTCAGTGGACCCGGTGCTGATTTACTAACGATTAGTGGGAATAATGCTTACCAAGTTTTTTATGTCAACAATGGTGCTTCAGCAAGTTTTCATCACTTGACGATCGCCGACGGTAGGGGTCAGGGGGGTGGCATTTATAATAACGGGGGTTTGGTACAATTAACCAACAGTGTTGTTAATAATAATTTTGGGATTATCAGTGGGGGAGGAATCTTCAATTCAGTAGGTCAAATTTACATCACAGCCAGCACAATTTCTAATAATTCTGCCTCCCAAGGTGGCGGAATTTGGAATAGTGGAACTCTCAATATCACTAAAAGTACGATTTCAGGCAATAGCGCAGATACCGAAGGTGGCGGCATTTACAATAATAATAACCCTGCAACCGTGAACATTACCAATAGCACGATTTCTAACAATTCGGTAAGCGGTACAGGTTCTGGGATTATGAATAACAATGGGGTCATTAATGCTAAAAACACAATCATTGCGGGCAATGAAAATATGTTCGTTTTGCACCCTGACTTCAGTGGTGTCCTCTCTTCTGGCGGCTACAATCTAATTGGTGATCCTACTGGAGGCAGTGGCTTCGCACCAACAGATATCCTGAATGTGAATCCGATGCTTGACCCCTTAGCCAATGCCGGTGGAACAACTCCAACTCACCGATTACAACCCGGAAGTCCCGCCATTGATGCGGGAGATGCCACCTTTCCCTCACCGTATATATCGCCCCTGCCTTTTGACCAACGGGGAGAGGGGTACGATCGCATCGTGAATGGAATCATCGATATCGGGTCCTATGAGTATCCCGGCGTTTAATTAAGCCACTGGGAGAGGAAGGCAGTCCCAGGTGCTGCCATTTCCTCTCCTCCAAAAATAAGGGGAATAAGTATCAGAAATTAGGCTAAAAGTCAAGCCCTCGCGCCTCAAATCTTAACCCTACCTTGGGGGTATATTTGCCCTCTATCTATCGGGCCGGGATTATCCTAACATGATGAAAGCTGAAGCTGTTGTTAGATAAATCCCAATTCGTTATGGCAACTGGCAAGATAACCGAACCCCCATCCGCCTTCTGTGAGGAAATCCTCAAGCCCAGAATTGACCTAGCAACCATGTTTCGTCTGGGTTTATTTCAGATGGGTCTGGGGATCATGTCCCTACTGACTCTAGGGGTGATTAACCGGGTGATGATAGAAGAACTCAGAGTCCCGGCATTGATTGCCGCAGGGGCGATCGCCATGCACCAGTTTGTCAGTCCGGCGCGCATCTGGTTTGGTCAGATGTCCGACTCCAAACCCCTATTGGGTCATCATCGCAGTGGCTATATCTGGATTGGTGCGGCCCTATTTACCGCCATTTCCTTCATTGCCGTACAAATTGTCTGGCAACTCGGCAGCAGTTTGGAGGCCACCGGCTGGAGTCCGACGACCTACCTCTGGGCGGGAGTTCTGGCCCTCGCCTTCGGAGTCTATGGTCTGGCCCTGAGTGCCAGTTCCACCCCCTTTGCCGCCCTCCTGGTGGATGTCTCTGATGAGGATAATCGCTCTAAACTGGTGAGTATCGTCTGGTCGATGCTGATGGTGGGGATTATCATCGGGGCGATCGTCAGCAGTAGTTTACTCAAGCAGATCACCCTAGATACCCCCATCGAACAGCTACAGGCATCGGTAAACCGTTTGTTTCTGATTGTCCCGGCGATCGTACTCGTCCTCACTGGGATTGGCACCGTGGGAGTCGAGAAAAAATATTCCCGCTTTGGCACCCGGTCAACTCCGGGGAACCGAGACGACCAAATTGGTTTGGGTGAGGCCCTGCGCGTCTTGACCGCCAGTCGCCAAACCGGGATATTTTTTACCTTTTTGCTAGTGATGAGCATCAGTCTGTTCATGCAGGATGCCGTCATGGAACCCTACGGTGGGGAAGTCTTCGGAATGCCAATCTCAGAAACCACCCAACTGAATGCCTTCTTCGGGATGGGGACCTTAATTGGGATTGCATCGACAGGTTTTTTAGTCGTTCCGCGCCTGGGTAAGCAAAACACCACCAAATTAGGCTGTATCTGTGCTGCCGTCTGTTTGGGACTGATTATCATGGCTGGATTTACCGAAAAACCGGAAATGTTGATGGGGTCCTTACTCCTCTACGGTTTAGCATCGGGTATTATTACCACGGGTGCCATTAGTTTGATGCTGGATCTAACTGCCGCAGAAACTGCCGGGACCTTTATCGGGGCCTGGGGATTAGCTCAGGCGATCGCCCGAGGACTGTCTACGGTTTCCGGTGGTGCAGTTTTAGATTTGGGTCGCTTGCTCTTTGGCGTACCCGTTTTGTCTTATGGTCTCGTGTTTGCTACCCAAGCAGTGGGGATGATTCTAGCGGTTGTCCTTCTGCGACGAGTCAATATTCACGAGTTCCGCGAGAATGCCAAAGATGCGATCGCGGCAGTGATGGCCGGTGAATTAGACTGAAGCACCCGGGAATTAAGCTCATATCCGCTCATTTCCCTTGATTCAATCGGCTATTAGCAACTGTACATTCGCAATTTATCAAAAACCAATGACTGATTTTTGGGATCAAGTTCTACATTTTGCGGAGACGACCGCGAATAAGGTCGGTAAAGAGCTAATGGCTGATTTCGGCCAAGTCCAGGCAGTAGAAAAAGCCGATGGCAGCTTAATCACGCAATCGGATAAATGGGCCGATCGCGAACTGTGCGATGCGATCGCCACTGGCTTCCCTGAACATGGAGTCCTCAGCGAAGAATCCGCACATATCTTTCCCGATACCGAATGGTGTTGGATTATCGACCCCCTAGACGGCACCACCAACTTCGCTCGCCGTATCCCCATCTGGGGCGTTTCTCTCGGCCTGCTGTATCGTGGGACCCCCGTCTTTGGGTATGTCCATTTACCCCCCCTCCATCAATCATTCCACGGGTTCTGGTCCGGTCAAACGGGTCTAAAATTACCCCAGGGAGCCTTTCTCGATCGCCGCCGGATTCATAGCAGTTCAGACCCCCTGGATCCTAACCAGTTTTTTAGCTTCTGTTCCCGCAGTATCGGCAACTATCAACCTCTTTTCCCCTGCAAAATTCGGATGTTAGGCGTTGCCAGCTACAATTTTCTCACCGTCGCTGCCGGGATTACCCTCGGAGGAGTAGAAGCGACCCCCAAAATTTGGGATATTGCCGGAGTTTGGCCGATCGTCCAAGCTGCCGGTGCCGTCTGGCATCCCCTAGAACCACAACCCATTTTCCCCCTAACCCCCGGCACCAACTACAGCGATCGCTCCTTCCCCACTCTCGTCACCGCCCAACCCAATCTCCTGCCTGTTTTTGAACCCTTTGTTCAATCCCTGGGGTAGGGTCATTGGTCCTTAGTCCTTGGTCATTGGTCATTGGTCATTGGTCATTGGTCCTTGGTCCTTGGGAGGAGATAGGGAAGATAGAAAGAATATTCTTCGTTCGTAGTAACGACTTCAGTCGTTATCTTATCTTCGTTCGTAGTAACGACTTCAGTCGTTATCTTATCTTCGTTCGTAGTAACGACTTCAGTCGTTATCTTATCTTCGTTCGTAGTAACGACTTCAGTCGTTTCCTCCTCCCCATCACCCCCATCCACCCAGGACAACTGACAAATAACAAATGACCAATGACCAATGACCAATGACAACTAACCTATCCTCCTCAGTGTTCCCAAAAATAGTCCGCAATAGGTCGATCGCCTATTGAGCGCAGTTCTTCGGGAAGATTAAATAATAAAGATCGCTGGACAAAGGGTTCCATTCCGAGGCGATCGCCCACTCGTCTTTCCACCCGACTCGGAATCCCATGTCCATACACAATATGCCCTTGTCCCGCTAAAACCACCACCTGAGTCTGAGGATTTTCCTTCACAAATTCCGTAATCGTTTCAGCCATTGTTTCATCCCACAAAACTTGGGCTAAAAAGAAATTCTCAAACTTCAAACTCGACCCATGCGCCGCTGCTTGATGCTGTTCAAAAACCTCCCGCACCATCTGCTGATAGTCCGCATTATCCGTCTTAATTTCCGTAAAGGGTGGAATAGATGCTCGTTCCTCTTCCGTTAATCCTTCCAACCCTTCCCTTGCGACTTTTCGGGTAATTTCAGTCGGCGTATTTAACGCTAAAATGGGTAACTGATTGTCTTTAGCAAAACGCACAATCTCGGCGTAATATTCCCAGGGAAATCCCCAGCGTTGCTCGTATTCCGTTTCTGCAATCAGTTCAGTTTCCGTGATTTCTCCCTGTAAATAACGGTCGATCGCCCCTTGAAAGGGACGCTGGAACATTTCTAGGGCGATCGCCAGATTGGGATTCTTCTGATGTAAGGCGCGGATAATCTCCAACTGCGCTTGATGATCCGCCTCACTGTCGTGAGTTTCCCCTAAATAAATCACATGGGCGTCCCCCAATTCTTGCAACACCTGTTCCTGGGGTAAGAGTCGGGAAAACAGACGATTCACTTCAGGCATTTGAGGCGTAATTTCTACCCCTTGGACTGATAAAGTACAAGCTAAAATAATTCCTAACGAGCAAGTACCGAGTTTAATAAAATTGGCTAGTTTCATAAATTAATCAATTCTGGGAACATCGCGATTTTCAGCAGCAAAAAAGGGTTTTGGACTAAACCCAGTCAAACCGGCAATCAGGGAATTGGGGAACGCCCGCACCTTTTGATTGTAGGCTTGCACCGCTTGATTGTAACGCATTCGTTCCACAGCAATCCGATTTTCAGTGCCCGCGAGTTCATAACTGAGATTTTGGTAGGCTTGAGAGGATTGTAATTGAGGGTTAGTTCCGAGAGATTGATTAAAGCGATTAATCGCTACATTAATTTCTGCGATCGCCGCCTGTTTTTCCGGTAAATTTTGTGCTTGGAGGTAACCTTCTCTGGATTGCATCAACAGGGCGATCGTTTCTTGTTCCGCCTCCGTTTGGACTCGCGCCAGACTCACCAAATTCGGAATTAAATCCGCCCTACGCTGAAACTGATTTTCAACCTGCGCCCAACTTGCCTCCACATCAGAAGCGCTGCTAGACAGAGAATTATAGGTAAAAATTCCCCAGAGGGCGACTGCTACCGCCACTCCTGCCGCCACCTTTTTTATCGTTTTTTGCCGTTCCTCTGCCGCTTGTTGCTCTTGCGCCTCAATCCGGCGTTTTTCCCGCACCTCTTGAATCGCTTTTTCCACAAACTCCGGCGGAATCTGCACATCTGAACCCGCCTCCTGCAATTGCTCCAGAGAATAACTATTTTGAGACCCCGAATAGTAACGGGAAGCCAGTTCTAGCACTTCCTGGGCCATATCTTCAGGAATTTGAGAATTAGAATCCTTCATCGTCCCACCTCTACCCAGTTCATAAAAAAATGTTAAATTCTCCTCTAATTTATCTCAAACAATGTCAGGATGTAACCAGGCTGTGCTACTGTCCATAATTATTTCCATAGCACAGGAGTTCAGTCTAAATCGAGACCCTGACTCCAGAAACAGTAGTTTGTTTCCTCAATCAACCTCTTGCTAACCGTTACACAACTCCCCCCACTCTTGTCGCCAGAATGACTTCAGCCCCTGCAACGCAACTTAAATTTAGGAGCGTCATATCAGAGAGGGCAGATCATATCATTCCTTAAATCACAAGAAAATGAATAAGAACCGAATAAATAAACACTCAATAAATCGATTCTTAAATTTTGTCAGTGATGGTTGTCATTGGGCAGCAGTTGAATTGAAAAAAAAGAGACTGTTTTGGACAATTTTACTCTCTTTATCTCTGATTGGCTTTCCCTTAATCAGTCACGCCCTCACCGTAGAAGATGTGCCTAACCCTCAACAACAATATCAGGGTTGGGTGACCGATATGGCAAATATTCTCAGCGAGAGTACCAAAACTCAACTCAATCAGATGATATCGGAATTGGAGGCAAATAATGGCTCAGAAGTTATTGTGGTAACGGTCCCCACAACTGCCCCTTCTCCTACTCCAAAAGAGTTTACCACAGAACTTTTTAATGAATGGGGCATTGGCAAAGAAGGCGTAGATAATGGCGTTTTATTTTTAACCTCCGTCGGAGATAGACGAGTCGAAATTGAAACCGGATATGGAGTCGAAGGTATATTACCCGATGCCAAAGTGGGTAATCTTATTAACACTCAAATTACCCCAAAACTTCGCCAAGGAGATTGGGATGGGGGGATATTAGCGGGCACTGAAGCATTAGTCAGCGTCTTATCGGAAAATCCCCTAGAAACTGGGTTGCCTGAACCCTCAATTCCCAGGGCACCCGTTGGCGCGAGTTCTATACTCGCCTTGGGACTCTCTTGGTTCGGTTTCAAGAAAGCTCAACATATCTCCCGCCAACCGATAACCCTAAACCCCACCGGGCGATCGCAAGTTATGGGTCGATTTAACGGGTACTCTTTTGGACTGTATTGCTGGACTGTTTTAGCCGTATTTAGTGTCTCCATTGCCCTGATTCTAGTGTGTTTCCTTCTCGATCCATCCCGACGGTTATGGCAAGGAGCATCCAGTATTTTTGTAGGGTTGACTTTCCTCTTAATTTTAGGGGTAGTTGGGAGGTTACTCTATCCCTCTATTTTTGCCCAAATGCAGGAAAAACAGAGGATTTTATCCGGCTCTAAAATATTCGCTAGGATTGGGTCAGGTCTGTTAACAGGCATCATTATCCTGGTGTTTGCAGCATTTTTGGGTATAGCTGTCATGGCGTTAATTTCCATAATTTGGATGCCCACAGATGGGGAGCAATCCCTGGAATTTTACGGAGTTATTTCTCTGAGTGTTTCGGCAGTATTTAGCCTGATTTGCGCCCAGGTGATTCTTTCCCTATTTCCACCCAAAACCCCCTTTATTTGTGAAGAATGCAATACCAATCTGACTGAACTCTCCGAGGATTTTCTGCGCGATCGCTTCACTGGACCACAACAAGTCGCCCAACAATTAAACAGTACCCGATTTGAAGGGTGGAATTGTTCCCAATGCTATCCCAATCAGCCCTCTCAATTTCACCTGAGACGCTATATCCTCAATAAACATCGCTTTCGTGAATGTCCCACTTGTCAAGAATTTACCGCCGTCATTACCGATCGCATTACTCTGCGCCGTGCCACCTATTCTCGCAGCGGACTCCAGCAGATCATTTATCAGTGTCAATCCTGCAATTATCGAGAAGATGAACAACGCAGAATCCCCCGCAAAACTCGCAGCAGTAGCAGTGGCAGCAGCAGTAGCAGTGGCAGCAGCAGGAGTGGAGGCGGCAGAAGTGGTGGAGGTGGTGCTGGGGGTAGTTTTTAATAGGAATTACAGCCCATCAAGTTAGAACTATTCCTGCAATTTTCACTCTAAATCTAACTCAATCCCTATAGTTAAACTGGAGGATTAATCACGCCATGCTAACCCGAAATATCCGCACCATAACCCAAATTTGTGGCTTCTTCCTGGGATTATCCCTGATTCTATTTCCCTTGCTCACTCATGCCATAACCGTGCAGGATGTCCCCAATCCCCAACAACAATATGGGGGATGGGTGAGTGATATGGCAAATATTCTCAGCAATGAGACTGAAAATCAACTGAATCAAATGATATCGGAATTGGAGGCAACTACTGGGGCAGAACTGGCGGTGGTGACGATGCCCACGACTGCTCCTTCTCCCAATCCCAAGGCATTTACAACGGAACTGTTTAATCACTGGGGAATTGGCAAGGCGGGGACAGATAACGGCGTCTTATTTTTAATGGCGGTGGAGGAACGCCGGGTGGAAGTGGAAACCGGATATGGAGTGGAGGGGGTGCTGCCGGATGCTAAAGTGGGGACTATTCTGAGAACTCAAGTGACGCCTCGATTCCGAGAGGGAGATTTTGAGGGCGGAATTTTAGCGGGAACTCAGGGATTAATTGAGGCGATCGCAGCAGATCCTCCCCCGTTAACACCGGAAATTGAACCCGAAACCATGCCCATGAATTGGACGCCTTTGCTATTCGTGGGCGGAGGAGCATTAGCGGCAGTCGCCGGAGGAACTGCCTATCAGAAAAGTCGGCGAATTTTCATCGAACCCACCGGGCGATCGCGCTCTACAAAACTCTTTCAAAACCCGCGCCGTCTTTATTGCAATCAGTGCAAACACCCCCTAAAACCCCTGGAATATTCAGAAATTAACTCCCATTTAACTCCTCCGGAACGAGTCGCCCAACAACTGGGAAGTGTTCAATTTAAAGGGGTATTCTGTGCAACCTGCCATCCGGAACCCTCAATCGGTGACGTTCATATTCTCAGTTATAAAACCCAGTTATCCAATGTCACCCATTGTCCCACTTGTCAAGAATTAACCGTAACGCGCCAAGTGAGTCAAATTGTCAAACAACCCACATGGAATCAAACCGGGAAACAATGGATCGCCGAGGATTGCCACTGTTGCGATCGCCATGAAGAACTCCTAGAAACTATTCCCTGCCTAGAACCCCCATCCAATGCCGTATTCCTCGAACCCACCGGGCGATCGCGGGTTCAGGACCAACGGAACTTTATGGGACCTCGGGAGGGCGATCGCCCTGCTCATTGCCTGCTTTGCCGCTATCCCCTAGAAAAAATCCAGGGTTACCCCCTGCAATCCTTACTCACAAAACCAGAAACCACCGCTCAAACCCTCGGCAGTGTCAAATTTATCGGGTGGAAATGTGCTAATTGTTACCCCGAATCTGGCAATCACCCGCTCCACATTCGCGGTTACATTGAAAACTCGGCCATTTTGGAATGTGCCATCTGTCAGGAATTGACCGTCACTCGCACCGAACAAGTCATCCAGGAACCCACCACCTCTAGTAGTGGCAGACAGGAAATTCGCGATCGCTGTCACTGTTGTGGCAACGAAAGCACCCAATCCATCATCCTTCCTGCCTTACCTCCTCCGCCTCCCGTTTATAGTTCCAGTAGTCAATCCAGCAGCAGTACCAGCAGCACAGACACAACCATTGCTACCCTATGGGAGACAAGTAACGATAGCAGCAGTAATGACAGTAGTAGTTACACCAGTGATGACATTAGTAGTTACAGCAGTAGCGATAGCAGCAGCTACAGCAGTAGCGATAGTAGTGACTTCGGGGGAGGGGAGAGTGGCGGTGGGGGTGCTGGGGAAGATTGGTAGATTGAAGTCCTGCGATCGGTCCCCTTGACCCCTGATTCCAGAAACTGGGTTTTTGCCCAGTTTCTGGAATCAGGGGATTGCGGTGCATGGATGCTATAATGAACTGTTTATCAAAGCAGTACACTCAGGGAATTAATGGGTACGGACAGCACTATCCTCGACGAAGCATGGCAGGTTCTTGAAAAATCGATTATTTATTATAACGGTCATCCCGTCGGGACCGTTGCCGCTTCAGATCCCAGTGCGGAAGCACTCAATTATGACCAGTGTTTTATCCGGGACTTTGTATCCTGTGCACTGGTCTTTTTAATGAAGGGCAAAACCGAAATTGTCCGCAATTTTCTGGTCCAGACTTTGAAGTTACAAATCAAAGAAAGACAACTGGATTTTCTGGAAGCGGGTCGAGGATTAATGCCCGCGAGTTTCAAAGTGGTCCACGGCAAACATGAAGAATATTTACTGGCCGACTTTGGCAACCATGCGATCGGGCGAGTCACCCCGGTTGATTCTTGTTTGTGGTGGATTTTCGTTTTACGGAATTATATCAACACTACAGGCGAATTATCTATTGCCCATCAACCGGATTTCCAAAAAGGCATCCGGTTAATTATGGAGTTGTGTTTGGTGGCTCGCTTCGATATGTACCCCACCATCTTAGTTCCCGATGGCGCTTGCATGATTGACCGCCGAATGGGCATTGACGGACATCCGTTGGAAATTCAATCTTTATTTTATTATGCCTTGCGATCGGCCAAAGAGCTCCTGCTCGAAAATGTAGAAAATTCCTACATTAATCAAGCGGTTGAAAAACGATTACAGTCGCTTAAAATTCATTTGCGACAACATTATTGGCTAGACCTCGATCGCGTCAATGCTATTTATCGATACAAAGGAGAAGAATATGGGGAAACCGCCCTCAATCAATTTAATATTTACTCCGACTCCATTCCCTACGATCGCCTCAGTCGGTGGTTACCCGAAGGCGGAGGCTATCTCGCCGGAAATCTCGGCCCTTCTCAACTCGATTGTCGGTTTTTTGCCCTGGGTAACTTAATGGCAATTTTATCCGGCTTAACCACCCCAGAACAATCCCTAGAAGTGATGACCCTGATTGAAAAGCGCTGGGAAAATTTAGTGGGACAAATGCCCATGAAAATTTGTTTTCCCGCCTTGGAAGGAAGGGATTGGGAAATGATGACCGGATGTGACCCCAAAAATCGGGCTTGGTCCTATCATAATGGGGGAAATTGGCCGGTGTTGCTGTGGATGTTAACCGCAGCGGCCCTACATACGGGAAAACCCGAAATTGCCCGTAAAGCGATTCAAATTGCTGCTAAACGCTTACAGAAAGATGAGTGGCCGGAATATTATGATGGGACAACCGGCAGACTAATTGGGAAAGAAGCCAGAAAGTATCAAACCTGGACGATCGCCGCCTTTTTATTGGCCCAAGAAATGATTGAACATCCCGAACATTTATCGATGATGGTGTTTTAAGGGCACATTCGTATCCCCTAGACTCGGCAGACTTTTCCTCAAAAATGCTGCCTGGGGGGACCGTCGGCATGGGAATCCGTGGCGCAACGGCCCCAAATCCCCCAGGGGGGGAGAGATATCAGGGATACCTACACCGGGTGAAATCGCCCCTAACCTCAAATTCTAAGAATATTTACCAAGAATACCCCCCAAACCCATAAAATAAGAACTCGGCAGTTTAACAAGCAGGTGTTTTCAAGCAGTGAAGCTCTTTGTCTACCACACTCCCGAACTGACCCCCACCGATAGCGTGCCCGATTGCGCGATCGCCGTTGACGTTTTACGCGCCACCAGCACGATCGCCACGGTACTCCATGCCGGTGCGGAAGCTGTGCAAGTGTTTAGTGATATGGATCAGCTCATGCAACTGAGCGCAGATTGGCCCGCTGAAAAACGCCTGCGTGCTGGAGAACGCGGGGGGGCCAAAGTTGAAGGGTGCGACTTGGGAAACTCCCCCTTAGATTGCACCCCTGAACGAGTCAAAGACTGTCGTTTGTTCATCAGTACCACCAACGGCACAAGGGCGTTGCAACGAATCGAATCGGCCCCCTCGGTACTCGCAGCGGCGTTAATTAATCGCCAAGCGGTGGTGAACTATCTGCTGGAAACCAATCCAGAAACCGTTTGGATTGTCAGTTCCGGTTGGGAAGGCAGCTATTCTCTGGAAGATACTGTCTGTGCCGGGGCGATCGCCGATGGTTTACTCGCCAATAGCAGTCTCTCACCCAAGGAACTCGCTGGCAATGACGAGGCGATCGCTGCCTTAGCTCTCTATCGTCACTGGCAAGACGATTTAGTAGGCTTAATGCATCACGCCAGTCACGGCCAACGCCTGCTCCGTCTCAACTGTAATGAAGATCTAAAATACTGTTCCCAAACCGATATTTTAGAGGTTGTCCCTCGACAAAAAGAACCGGGGGTTTTAGTTAAATAAACTGTTCATTTTCAAGAGATTAATGGGTAAGGTTGGCAATGCCAACCTTACTTTTTTATGTGGATTCATTTAAGCAAAATATCCCCCCTCACGCCATCAATGAATTCCTGCATCTTTTCATAATGGGAACCTTTCCAGTAGATTTTATCGCAAGAACTACAGCGCCGAAACTCATCATAATGTTCTCGGGTTTTCGGTTCCAATCGCTCTAAAATGCTTTGTTTAGTAACAGTTTCCAGTAATCCATTGCAGTGAATGCAGCGACTAAACGGCGTGATGGCATCGAACAACTCAAACCGGCGCAAAACTTCTTCGAGACGCTGATGAGGATTCGTCGATCGCACCCAATACCCATGAGTCACAATCCCGCGCTTCAGCAACCCGATATCCCGCGTCAGCAAAATCCGATTTTCCGCACTGGAAACCCGCGCTAACTCTTCATCGGGATAGTCGTTGCGATAGAGAGTATCAAACCCCAACATTCGCAAAAATCCCGCTAGTTTTCCCAGGTGGATGTCCAACACAAAACGGGGTTCAGGTTGGGGACGCAACCTCACCCGAGGCGAAAGTTCCACGGATTGAGAAATCGGATAGATATCGCAGCGATCGCCATCTTGCACCCGATAAGAAAAATCGACTGATTTGCCATTGACTGCGATCGTCTCAACTTCCGGATGGGGAATCCCAAACGACTCCAGAGAATCTTTAATCGAGGGATGATTTGGGAACTGATGCATCAGGGTGGCATTTTTGCTATCCCTGGGTAGAAAGTCGTTCAGTTCCGCATGGAAACAAAATTCAGCGCGGTTCATAGCAGTTTTAAAATTGATTAATTTATCATTAATTTTAGCAAATCCCATCCCAATCGCCAGGTTTAACCCATAACTTGAGTTAAAATGAGGGATACAAATGGAGTTGAGGGAGCCGACAATGATAATTTCACACAGTCAAGTCTCACCCCAAATTGAATATCCCGAGGAAGACGGTAAACCAATGGCCGAAAGCGATCCAGCACGCGATTATCTGATTTATACGGTGGAAACACTGGACATCCATTTTCAAAATCGTCAGGATATCTACGTTTCGGGAAATCTGTTTATATATTATGAAGAGGGAAAACCCGAATGCGTAGTTTCTCCTGATGCCTTTGTGGTGTTGGGTGTAGAAAAACGCAAACGACGCTCTTATAAAACTTGGGAAGAAAATGATAAAGCCCCTAATTTTGTTTTAGAGATTACCTCCAGAAGCACTCGCAGTCAAGACCAAGGCGCTAAAAAAGGGATTTATGCTTTTTTGGGAGTCTCTGAATATTTCCAATACGATCCAACAGGCGATTATCTGCGTCCTCGACTCCAGGGATTAAGATTAAGGGATGGTAATTATTTTCCCCTAGAACTAACTGCCTTACCCGATGGCACTCAAACAATATGGAGTGAAGTGTTAGGGTTAGAATTGCGATTGTTGCCTGGAGGCGAACTGCGGTTTTATAATCCCGCAACTGGGGAACTCCTCCTAAGTCATCGGGAAGAGGCGCAGGCGCGACAGGAAGAGGCGCAGGCGCGACAAGCAGCCGAAGCACGAATTGCTGAACTTGAAGCGCGGCTGCGAAGTTTAGAACAGCAATAAGATTCTTAAAGGGGATAGGGTTTTTGGAAATTCTAAGGTTTGTAATAGCGAGAAAGTGGCGAGTTCTCTTGTTGCTCCGCAGTTACGCGCTACTACAAACCTGAAATAAATTATCTCCAACAGGACTTACGCATATTTTCCGAGGGGACCCTAAATGTAGAGGCGATTCGCGAATCGCCTCTACAGATTTAGGGTTGATGCGTAAGTTCTGTACAAAAACTCAGGCAATCTTCAATCCCATCCCCGATTTTTCGCATACTCCCTCAACACCGGATTGAGGAAAAATTGAGTGACGCCTTCCCGTTCCTGAATTTCTACAAAAAAGCGCCTGCCGAGGGATTGCATCACATTAAAAAACTCAGCAGCAGAAAATTGCGTTAGTTGTAGCAGATTCAGTAATGTCACAGGTTCGGTGGCCGTGGCAAGTTGAGCGATCGCCTTCTTTTCCGCTACGGTTAACCTCTGAAACTTTTGGTCTAATTGTGCCTGCAAAGGTTCCCATAAAACCGGCGTTTGATAGGTTAAAAATTCCGCTACTCGACCGCCACACAATTCTCTGATTGAGGTGGCGGTTAGCTCTAACCAGAGGGGATTACCGTTATAAAGATTAATTAAACTCTCCCAAGTTTCTGAATCCGATAAATTTTGGTCTTGCAAAATTGCTTTCGCGGCGTCACCTAAACCCTGCAACACCAGCGATCGCACCGGATAGTTTTGCTTTTCCAAGGTAGTGATGGCGAGGGGTTTTTCATCGGCGATCGCCAGCACACAACTCTGATGGGTCACTTCGGCGATCGTCTTAAAAAACAGCCGATAATCTTCGTAAACTGATCCATCTTCCCCTGCTAGTTTGCCAGTATTGAAGGGAATCTGCAAATCATCGAGAACAATCAAACAGCGAGACTGACGTAAATGGGTGAGGAGTTGGGAGAGTTGCGTTTCCAGGCGATCGGGAATCTCGGCATCGGGAGAAAAGATCTGCAACAGATTGCTAAGAATTGCACCCAAATCCGAGTAAAAGCGCAGACTGCGATAGATGACATACTCGAATTGATTTTGAATTTGTTCAATCAAACTCAACGCCAGAGTGGTTTTACCCATCCCACCGAATCCGAGAAGTGCCACCAGACGACAGCGATCGGCAACAATGGCGCGATCGAGAGTCGCGAGTTCGTCAGTTCGTCCGTAAAAATTGAAGATTTCCGGCGCGTTGCCTAAGTCAAGATGCGGTTGAGTTTGAGTGGGTTGAGACGGTTGTGGATGGGTAGGCGATCGGCGAGATTCCGAACAAAGATGAACATTATTAACTGTTACTTTATCACTAACAATAGCTGATGAATAATTATAAAAATTTGCTTTCTCTAATACCGCTCTAAAATTCGCCTTGCTAACCTCTTTCCCCAACCCCTGCGACAGAAGTTTCCAGAGTTCCGAACCCACATCTCTAACATGACCCTCACTGGCATAAGTCTCTTGGGCAATTTTCGCGTAAGTCTCACCTTCCAAAGTGCCTTGCAAAATTGCCTCTTGCAGATAGTCCAAATGATTTCCCGTCTGAGTGAAAACCAGCTCATCAGCCAGTTTCAACACTTCCGTGATGTCCATAGGTCCAGATAGTGGTAAAGTTTGAGCTATTATATCCGATCTTTCCGACATTTCCGACAAACCCGATTCGACTATCGCCTCGAAACGCCGATATTTCCGACTTGGCAGGAGCTAGAGTTTCAGAGATGATGTTTGCATAAGGGCTAATCCTCAGCCCCAACAACCACCTTACCCAAGGACAAAACCGTGAGTTACCCAAGATCTGCAAAATACCAAGCTGACCCAAATGGAGATAACTACGTTTGCGGCAGTTGCGAGAGAAGCCAAGATCCTAGAGAAGGAGTACCCTGCATTAAGTGTGGAAAAGCAACCGTCACATGGCTACAATCTCAGGGTGAATCCTGGAGTTACGTCTTGAACAAATGGAGAAGGTTGGTCGGGTGAATCGAGAGATAAACAGAGCAATAGCGTGAATTATGGGAAAACAAGCGCAAGAACTCATCAATAAGTATGGAGGCGACTACACCTGGGAGCAGTTGCGCTCTACTAAAATAGATTATCAACTTTCCAAAATTCAATATGAATACCCCGGAGGTGTGAAAGGTAACACTTTTACTGAGTTAGAAGAGTTAGCCAAAGATGGAGATGCAGAAGCAAAGAAAGCGATTAAGCTTCTTCTTCAAACTCAGAGGCTAAATAACAAGTCAGGCCAAAACTAGCTAAAGAAGCTCTACTGCTCTTACTCCGGGTCAGCGTAGAGCCCGTTAATGAAGTCTAACAGATCCGGCTTTTCAGTATTTTGGGATTATAACCATGAAATTATCTGTAGATCGGCAAGAAAAAAAAGGGCCATTTGGGGGAACTTACTACGAATCTAAAATAAAAATAACTTTAACTGAAGAAGAGAAAGAGGTTGCCGATACCATCGAATTAATGAAAAAACTTATTTTTGACCCGACCGATCCCGGTGATCGTCAGGTACTTCATGTGTTAAGGGAGGGTCAAGTAAGTGTTTGGGATTTAACTAATGGTTACGGAGTAACAGCAAAATGTGATAAAGAGGCTGATCTCGGAAGTCTAGCTTTTGTTGAAAATAAAGTTCGGGAAAAGTGCAAGTATATTAAAGCTAAAATTGACAATTACATTGCAGCTAAAAACGCCCTAAATGAGGGAGGATATGAAGAAGAATTTTAAAAAATGACTTTAAAATAATCTTAGGAATAACCCGGGCATTTCCGGGTTATTATTTTATGTACTCATTTTCTCTATAAAAATTGAATATATCCGGCGCTTTCCCTAAGTCAAGATAGGATTAAGTTATAATTTGGATGGGGTTGTGTGGCATGGGTAGGCGATCGCCCAGATTCCGAACAAAGATGAACATTATTAAATGTTACTTTATCACTAACAAAAGCTGATGAATAATTATAAAAATTTGCTTACTCTAATCCCGCTCTAAAATTCGCCTTGCTAACCTCTTTCCCCAACCCCTCCGAGAGAAGATCTCTTCAGTTCCGAACCCACATCTTTAACATGACTAGGGCATAAGTCTCTTCCGCAATTTTTGCGTAAGTCTCCCTCTCCAAAGTCGCTCTAAAAACCTTGTCATCTAACCATTTCAGTCGGTTTTAACCGACTTTAGCTATGAGCCAGGGACTTAAGTCCCCGGCGGAATAAGGGATTCACAGCAAAATTATTCTCCTCAAATCTCAACATCATAAGAGTGTTTATCCCTGGCCCAATTATTACCCCTCCAGGGACCCGACCCAATCCGGTTAAAATTAGCTCGCGCCGGCTTTACCTTGAGGGAGATGGATCAAATACCTCCATTAAATGAGTGGCAATCCGTTGGGAAGCACCGGGTTCTCCCATGCGACGCTGACCATTTTCGCCGATGAGTTGCAGGAGATCCGGGTCCCGTAAGAGTTGCTGGATGACTTCGGCGACTTTATCCGGGCGCTTGACGAGGGTTACTGAGGGTCCCAGGAGGCGACTTTGAGCTTCGGCAAAGGCGGGGGTGAACTGGGGTCCTTTTCCGGGGAGGGCGATCGCCGGTTTGCCTAATCCCACAAATTGCTCGGTTGCAGTTCCTGCCATCGCGATCGCCACATCTCCGTAACGCAAGCATTCCACAAATCCCGTCTGAGTCAGCAATAAGCGGGCGTTTTTCTGGGTAAAGGTGAGGGCACCGGATGCTTGTAAGGTGGCGATCGCCCGATCAATTTCTAAGGGTCCTGGATTATCCCCAATCCCATCCAGGAGAGAGGAGTGGCGATGCCATCCGTAATTTTCTAACTCCTGGGAGAAATGTTCGAGTTTTAATCCGGGGGCGATCGCCGCGAGAATAACGGGATGGCGCTTATTGAACGTTTCCACCACCGACGCCAGTCCCCAGAGGATTTGTTGCCAATTCCCATAAGCTTCTGGTGCTCTGGATCCGGGTAATAGAGTGATTACGAGCGATCGCTGAGTTTCCTTCAGTTCCGCATCCGGGTCATAAAAAATTGGGGCTGTAGTATCCACCTCTAAATCATCCATCATCGGATTCCCCAAGTCATAAGCGGGAATTGAAAATTGCTGTAAGGTTGCTGTAGTAAGTGCATCCCGAGGAAAAACGGCGCGACAGCATTTATTCCGCATCAAAGCGCGTTCCCAGGGTAAATAGACAGAACCGGACCAACTTTCCAACCGTTCAAACCAAGTGCGACGGGGTAACACTCCTGCTTCATCCCGGAGATAATATTCAGACTTGGCAGTGCCGATAAAGGCGTAGGGAAGCCCACTCAAACGGGCAAATAGCAAGGGGACAATATCTCCAACCGCTAAAATGGCATCCCCTTGTTTCGCCCATTGTTGGATGGCTTGATATTGTTTCCAGGTTAATCCCAGCAATCCGTGAGAGATATCGCCCAATAACTGCCGTCCATCCATATAGACGAATCCCCCGGATGGCATGGGTTTGACGGGACCAATAATTTCTATCTCCGGCAGTTGCAGGTAGGCACGGCCCTCTCCTACCAGGGGGAGTGCGGCTAAGTCTGGAGAATGCGGATGCTGCTGGAGTTGGCGCAATACCCGCAGGGCGATCGCGTCTTCCCCATGACCATTACTCAGACAGAGTATTTTCAAATCTCACTTCCTCCATTGATTGCTCTCCCAGCCAGCTCTTGAGTCAAAGTCACAAATTAATTTGTTAAACCTGTTGTCATCCCCAAAATTTTGATTATAATAGAAGAAGACACGGGGCCGTACTGGTTTCGATAGTGGAGTGAAAGCTGCTCCGTGATTCAGGCCGAGAGTGAGTTGTCTCTCGTCAATCCCCAACTCAAAAAAAAAGTAAATGCGAACAACATCGTTCCTTTCGCTCGTAAAGCGGCCACTGTTGCTGCCTAAAAACCTCTAGCAGGTTTGAGCGGTCTATAGCTTGACTCCGTTAAAGGCTACAGACAAACCCTCAACGGATGCTCTAGTAAGGTTTCTCTGGTTACTTGCTAGTTAAGACTCAACCTGAGTATCCTGTCATCCGGGATAATGGATGGTCCCCGCCCAGAGGGTTAAATGGGCTACGCCTGTGAATGAGCGGTAGGTGAATACCTCTGCTAGACAGCAGTTCGATTCTGCTCGGCTCCATGGTTATTAAAAAAATCAACCCATCCGATACAATTATGTAAAGGATGGGTTGATTTTTTATGAACTCTAAAACAGCGATTGTTATCTGTGAAAACCCCAAATGTGGAAAGGAATTTACCAAGCCTTTAGCGGAGTTTAAACGCAGTGAAAAGCTGGGTAGACAGCATTTTTGCTGCTTAAGCTGCTATGGACAATGTAAAGGGGTCGCACAACTGGAGGGAAAAAGAACGACAGCACATTTAAAAAAAGGAGCAGAAAAAGATGAATTTTCTCCCTTTCGTCATCCTTTAAAAATTATTAGAAAATCGGTTAAGCAGCGCAAGATAGAGGCTTCGGTTACTTTACAAGACCTCAAGCTGATTTGGGAACAACAAGGCGGAATTTGCCCTTATACGGGATGGGATTTGGTGCTGTTCCCTTGCACCACGGACTACCAATCCCTTACTTTAACGACCAATCGAGCCAGTGTAGACCGGATTGATTCGGCAAAAGGTTACAGTCTGGATAATATTCAATTTGTGGCGGTGATGGCGAATTTGGCTAAACATTGTTTTAGGGAAACTGAACTCTTAGAGTTTTGTCAGGCCGTTTATCAAAATTATTACAGTCAAGGGAGGAGTATCGAAAACATTGCTCAATTAAATCCTGTTATGTTTGAGTCTCCCAGGCGCGGTTCCCGAATTGACAGCTATTCTCCGTTTAGAAAGCATTTGAATTTAGCTCGAAAACACGCTCAGATGAAGGGACGGGAGTGCAGTCTGACTTTGGAAGATTTGAAGCAACTGTGGGAAAGGCAGGGGGGACGATGTGTTTATACGGGATGGGAATTGGAGAATCCTCCGACTACGAATGGGTGGTTACGGTGCGATCGCCATCCTCGAAGGGCGAGTTTAGACCGAATTGATTCAACCCAGGGATATCGGTTGGGAAATGTTCAGTTTGTTTCGGTGATGGCGAATTATGCGAAACGGGATTTTGAGGAAGAACAATTGTGGGAATTTTGTGCATCTGTGGTAAAATATCTTCGTCAATCCGAGTGAAAAAAGGAGAGGGCTGCTTAATTCACAGATTCAAGGACCGTTCCCTTAACCTACTCTTGATAATTTTTCCCTAAAAGAAAATTGGGTGGGAATTACCCACCCGATAAAACTATCCGTTGATTAACCTTTGGAAGCATCTACAAGAGTCCTTCTTGGGGTTTGAGCCATTTGTTTAAGGTGGTATGGATAGTTTGTCCAATTTGCTGCTTCAAGCGCCAAGCGGCAAAGGCTTTATCGTACTCTTCTCCCGTCAGTTGATAGGTTTTCCATCCTTTCAGGGCAAGGAACAATCCCCACAGAAATAGAATCGGCAAAGTCCAGGTGAGGGTGTGAGCAGTCAGGAGATTCAAGACGACCAAAAATGAGTTGGCAATCCCATACCGAACTAGATGATTTTTGAACTTAGTCTGGCGATAAAGGTCAAAACCACGTCGTTCTTTAACTTGACCTTGGTTAACTAGCCATTCTTGTTCGGCATGGACAATATTTTCTGGTGGAATGCCGAGTTCTTTGGCGATTTCTACCAGTTGAACTCGGGAAAACTCTTCGGTTTCAGTTTGGCGTGCGATCGCCAGGTGCAGGATTTCCTGGACGGCTTCTTGGGTGTAAGATTCAGGCATTGCAGTTAGTTTCTATAGGAGGAATCGGATTAGAGAATTTTCAAAACTCTTTTTCCTGTTATTGTAGCGAATCTCAAGGCGGAACGGGCCTTTTTCTGAGTACGGATGACTCCCATACGAAACTGGGGATCCGGGAGATTTCCAGGGCGTCCTAGAGCATCGGTACCGGATCGGTGAACACCCGGAGCTTTCACAAAATTTTGGCTGATTAGCAACAAATTAGTGCCAAGACCTAGTTTTTGGGCTTGTTTCGTTGATCCCTACCCAGAGGTTCATGTCTTGAACTGGAATGGAAACAGTCCAAAGGGCGATCGCACCCCCATACGGAAATCCACCCGCGATCGTTGCATAAGCGCCTAGAATAAAACAATCCAATTTCACATTTTTATTTCCAGTTGGTAATTGCTGACACCCTCTAACCCTGCGGCAGATCCTCCCCGGTTTTTTTGCAAGACTTAAAGAAACTGCCTTGAACTCCTCTCCCTCTAATCCGTGATCTTCACTTTAAAAAAACGATTGAAGCTGGCCCTACCCCTTAACAATGCCTGAACCCTCTCACCCTGCCAACCCTTCCCTGTCCATGAATCATGCTCTGATGTATTCCTCTGCCTTGGAACGGGCAATTGACCCCAACCCACCCATCGTTTCCCCGGAAACATCCCTAGAAGAAGTCCTCGCCTTGATGAGTCATGTTAGAAGTAGCTGTCCCTTGCCGGACTCCACGGACTCCATTGAAACCAATATTTGGGATTCCGTGAGGGCGAGTTGTGTCCTTGTTTTAGAAGGAGCACCCACGGTTTCTGAACAACTGAATGCGATTCGAGATACGGGAAAACTCCCCGATCGCCCTGACCGAATTCTTGCGAGTAAAGTGGGGATTTTTACCGAACGGGATATCGTCAAAATGACCGCTGCTGGAGTTGATTTAAAAACCGTCCAAGTCTCCACTGTCATGACTGCACCCGTAGTTACCCTCACCGAATCCCAATCCCATGATATTTTCACCATCTTGTCTGTTTTTAGACAGCATCAAATTCGCCACCTTCCCCTGATTGACAATCAGGGCTATATTTTGGGAATTCTCACCCCAGAAACCATTCGCCAAGCTCTCCAACCTGTCCGTCTTTTAACTCAGTTACGAGAAGTTAAAGACATCATGAGTCCTAACGTGATTCAAGCACCCCTAAACGCTTCTGTGCTGGAACTAGCTAAATTAATGGCCGATCGCCGGGTGAGTTGCGTCGTCATTTGTGAAGACTCCCCCAACACAAATACCACCTACCCCCCCGCCAAAATTCCCGTGGGAATTGTCACAGAACGAGATTTAGTTCAATTTCAAGCCTTGCAACTGGACTTAGGGAAAATGCAGGCCAAAGATGTCATGAGTTCCCCTTTATTTTCCCTCAGTCCTCACGATTCTGTCTGGTTTGCCCATGAAGAAATGCAGCGCCGACGAGTGCGCCGGTTGGTGGTTTCTAGTACGGAAGGATATCTCTTGGGACTGGTTTCTCAAACCAGTTTATTGCAAGCCTTACATCCCACCGAAATGTATGGGGCGATTGAAACCTTACAGGAAGTCGTCGAAAATCGAACCAAAGAATTAAAAGAAGCCAACGAGCAATTGCAACGGGAAATAGAAGAACGCAAACGAGCCGAGATTGCCCTACAAACTGCCCATGATAATTTACAAAAATTGGTAGAAGAACGCACAGCGGAACTGCGAGCAACTAATGCCAAACTGGAACAAGATATCCTCAATCGCCAACGGGCCGAAGCCGCCCTGCGCGAGTCCGAAGGCCAGTTGCGACAGCAAGCCCATGAATTAGAAACTGCCATGCGATCGCTACAACAAACCCAATTCCAACTCATCCAAGCCGAAAAAATGTCCAGCCTGGGACAATTAGTCGCCGGGGTTGCCCATGAAATTAACAACCCCGTTAATTTCATTTATGGAAACCTCTCCCATGCGACCCAGTACATTAAAGACCTCTTAGAATTAATTGATTTGTATCAAACCCATTTCAATCAAGATGTTCCTGAAATTGAGGATAAAATCGAAGATATCGATTTAGAATTTTTAGTGAGTGACCTGCCCAAAATGATTGCTTCCATGCAGATTGGAGCCGATCGCATCCGGTCAATTGTCCTATCCTTACGCAACTTTTCTCGCCTGGATGAAGCGGATCGCAAGCGGGTTGATATTCATGAAGGACTCGATAGTACCCTATTAATTTTACAACATCGACTCAAAGCCCATCCGGGACGGCGAGAAATAGTCATCATCAAAGAGTATGGAAATTTGCCCAAAGTGGATTGCTATGTGGGTCCACTCAACCAAGTCTTTATGAATATTATCACCAACGCGATCGATGCGCTGGATATGGGACATAGCAAGAAAGAGCGACTGCAGGGTAAACCGCTGGCGCGATCGCCCTTATCCTCCATTCCCGCCACCTCCCCCACCATTCGGATTCGCACCCAAGTGGACGAAGGCGATCGCATTACCATCTCCATCGCCGATAATGGTCCAGGCATGACCGAAACCGTCCGTCGCCGCTTATTTGAACCCTTTTTTACCACCAAACCCGTCGGCAGTGCCACCGGGTTAGGATTATCCATTAGCTATCAAATAGTCGTCGAAAAACATAAAGGACAATTGCATTGCTATTCCACCCCCGGACATGGCACCGAATTTCTGATTGAAATTCCCCCTTTTCAACCCCATTTTGAACCTCCCTTGTCTGATGCCGCCAGCCAGAACCTACCCTACCACGACTCCTAAGTGCTAAGACAGCGACTGCTTAACCGTTCAAATTTCCAGGGAATGGATGGATGATGCTAAGACAACCCATGATATAATAAAGGGTTTTGAACTGTTTTAAACCCTAACCAACTGAATCAGTCAATTGTCCTCAAATTCAAATGATTTTAATCCTTGAATCAGCAATGATAAGATATAAAACTTATTAAAAAATGCCTGAACCTCACGGTTCAAGGTCGGTATTTAAGCTGGAGTTGGGGAACTGGGGCATCTCAATTTTGGCTAAAAACCAGTCGGACCTCTCCCCAAACCCCTCCCCTACCTCTCCCCGGCCCTCTCTATAGAGGAGAGGGAGAATAAGGAATAAATGTTTGTTGCTGGAGGGGCTTTGATACGGAATCCGGTTGTCAAAGGTCTGTAAAAACCCGCACCCTAAAGGGTGGGGCTATACGGACGAAGCCCGCCTGCGCGGGCTAAAACCGAAAACCGACTTTTACCAACCGGATTTGGTATGAGACTCCCCCTTCCGGCTCCCCCTTCCCTCTTAGGGAAGGGGGCTGGGGGGTTAGGTCTCTTGAAAAAATTGAGATGCACCCGGGGGGAACTGCCTCCCCAACCGACGCCCTGCTAGACTATCGTAACCAAAACTGACGCGCCAAAACAGAGGAACATTCGTGCTCGATATCAAGCAAATCCGGGACAATCCACAAACCATACAGGAACGCCTGAACCGGCGAGGGGAAGGCTATGATTTACAGCCCATATTAGACCTCGATCGCACCGGGCGAGAATTAGAGACCCAGCGATCGCAACTTCAAGCCCGCAGTAACGAAATTGGCAAGCTGATCGGCCAACAGATGAAATCCGGCAGCAAACCCGATGACCCCGCCATTCAAACCTTAAAAGAAGAAGGCAACCAACTCAAAGCACAACTCAGCGAACTCGAACCCCGAGAAAGAGAACTCAAAGCCGAACTCGACAACCTCCTCTTAAACCTCCCCAACCTCCCCAGCGAGTCCACTCCGGTGGGGAAAAGCGAAACCGAAAACGTCGAAGTGCGGCGCTGGGGGGACGAATATCTGCCCAAACATGACCAAATTCGCCCCCACTGGGAAATTGGCGAACAAATGGGGATTATCGACTTTGAACGGGGGGTAAAAATTGCCCAAAGTCGATTTATTAGCCTGATTGGGGCCGGTGCCGCCCTAGAACGGGCTTTAATTAGCTTTATGCTCGATCGCCACATTCGCCACGGCTATGTAGAAGTCATGCCGCCGGTTCTCATTAATAGCACCTCCCTGCGTGGGACCGGCCAACTGCCCAAATTTTCCGAAGAAAGCTTTCAATGTAGCGAGGATGACCTCTGGCTGGCCCCCACCGCCGAAGTGCCAGTCACCAATCTCTATCGCGATGATATTCTCGCACCGGAGAACCTACCGATTTATCACTGTGCCTATACCCCTTGTTTTCGCCGGGAAGCAGGGGCTTATGGCAAAGATACCCGAGGATTGATTCGACTCCATCAATTTAATAAGGTGGAACTGGTCAAAATTGTGGCCCCTGAGACCTCGGAAGATGAACATCAAGCCCTAGTCCAGGATGCCGAAGCGATTCTACAAGCGTTGCAACTGCCGTATCGGGTATTGGAACTCTGCACCGGAGACATCGGCTTTGGGGCGCAAAAGTGCTACGACTTAGAAGTCTGGTTACCCTCTTCGGGCAAATATCGGGAGATTTCTAGCTGTTCTAACTGTGGAGATTTCCAAGCTAGACGCGCCGCGATTCGATTTAAAGAAGCCGGGAAAAAAGGGACTCAATTTGTTCATACCTTGAATGGATCCGGCTTGGCTGTAGGGCGGACAATGGCAGCAATTTTAGAAAACTATCAGGATCCAGATGGTACAGTTCGGATTCCCGAAGTGCTGCAACCGTATCTGGGGGGTAAAACGGTCCTGTAAGGAGATAGGGGAGATAGGGGAGAGACGGGAGAGACGGGAGAGACGGGAGATTGTTTGTAGTAACGACTTCAGTCGTTGCTCTCGGGTCATGGCGATCGCCATGACACTTACCCTTATGGGATGAAGCACCTGTTTGGGGACTGGCGCGATCGCCTCCAAAGGAGCGCGTTACTTGGCATTAGCCAAGTAACGAGGAAACGACTGAAGTCGTTACTACGAACATCCCCCCCATCCTCCCCATCTCCCCCATCCTCCCCATCTCCCCCATCCTCCCCATCTCCCCCATCCTCCCCATCCTCCCCATCTCCCCCATCCCCAGAAACCGACGGGTCAGCCTAAAATAACAATAAGTCAGGACTTACGCATAATCTCCAGTCGGACTGAGGGACTGCGTAAGTCCGAACAATGAGTTAAGACGGGTTCATTGAGCCAGTCTGTGATAGTAACGGAGTTTAATTGGGGTTTGTAATGTCAGTATTGGCAGCGATCGCGGTTCTGGCGATGCTTATTTTCGTCCACGAACTGGGACACTTCATGGCAGCCCGATTACAGGGCATTCACGTTAATCGTTTTTCAATCGGATTTGGGCCCATTTTATGGAAATACCAAGGCCCAGAAACCGAATATGCCATACGCGGGATTCCCTTGGGAGGCTATGTCGGCTTTCCCGATGACGATCCCGAGAGCGAAATTCCTCCCGATGACCCGAATTTGCTGCGTAATCGCCCGATCCTGGACCGGGCGATCGTGATTAGTGCCGGGGTCATTGCAAACTTAATCTTTGCCTATCTGCTGTTAGTCGGACAGGTGGCAACGGTGGGAGTGCAAGACTTTGACTATCAACCGGGGGTAAAAATTGCCCAAGTGATGTCCGATGAGACTGCTGCTCATCGGGCGGGGATTCAGGCTGAAGATATTATATTGCAAGCCGATGGAGAGGAATTAGGCGCTTCTGCACAAGCGGTTCGCTCTCTGATGGAGATTATCCAAACCCATCCTGAGCAAGTTTTGGAACTCCAAGTGCTGCGGCAGGATGAAACCTTTAGAGTACCGATTTCCCCGGAACGCGATGAAAGCGGGAAAGGGATTATTGGCGTGCAACTGGCTCCTCACGGGACCCTGATTCGTCACCGCGCCGACAGTATCCCAGCAGCGTTTGGGGAAGGTGCCGTTGAGTTTCAACGGATTACAGTGTTGACGGTGCAAGGATTTGGACAGTTAATTCGCAATTTCCGAGAAACGGCGGATCAAGTGTCGGGTCCTGTAGCAATTGTGGCGATCGGGGCAAATATTGCTAAGTCTGATGCGGGAAATCTGTTCCGATTTGCGGCATTAATTAGCATTAACCTCGCGATTATTAACATTTTGCCGCTTCCGGCCCTCGATGGTGGGCAGTTGGCATTTTTGTTAATTGAAGGATTGCGCGGTAAACCGTTGCCGACTCATATTCAAGATGGGGTGATGCAAACCGGGTTAATGTTGCTGTTGGGATTGGGTATTTTCCTGATTGTTCGGGATACGGCCAATTTAGGTTGGGTCCAACAGTTATTTCAATAAAGGTAATGAAGGATGAACGGCAATGATGGCGTCATCCTTCATTGGTTCGGCAATTTTTTACTATGAATATTACTCGGAAGTGGGCGGCGACGAAGCAACGGGCGATCGAGATTTTAATTCGTCTGAAGCGATTGTATCCGGAGGCGGACTGTACGCTGAATTATGAGACGCCGGTGCAGTTATTGGTGGCGACGATTTTATCGGCACAATGTACCGATGAGCGGGTGAATCTGGTGACTCCGGAGTTGTTTCGACGGTTTCCGGATGCACAGGCGATCGCAAGTGCGGAGATTGAGGAGTTGGAACAGTTAATTCGTTCCACAGGGTTTTATCGGAATAAGGCGAAAAATATTCAAGGCGCTTGTCGGGCGATCGTGGAAAAACACAAGCATCAAGTGCCAAAGCGGATGGAATTGCTGGTGGAGTTGCCAGGAGTTGCCCGCAAAACGGCTAATGTTGTCCTAGCAAATGCCTACGGGATTAATCAAGGGGTGACGGTAGATACCCATGTGAAGCGCTTATCCAATCGGTTAGGATTGACGGAAAATAGTGACCCGGTGAAGATAGAACGGGATTTAATTCGTTTACTTCCCCAGGAAGATTGGGAAAATTGGTCGATTCGGTTGATTTATCATGGACGAGCAGTTTGTACGGCGAGGAATCCTGCTTGCGATCGGTGTGAGTTAGTGGATTTATGTCCCGCAGCGGATCTCAGTCTGCTTCCTAATGTATTGGAATAGTTTTCTCTAGCATTAAAACTCATGGATGCCCAATGATTTTGGGTAAAGAAACGACTAAAGTCGTTACTACGAACGAAGAAATTCTCTTCGGCTGTTTGTAGTAACGACTTCAGTCGTTTCCCCTGATTTGGCGTCAAATAAAGAAACGACTAAAGTCGTTACTACGAACGAAGAAATTCTCTTCGGCTGTTTGTAGTAACGACTTCAGTCGTTTCCCCTAATTTGGCGTCAAATAAAGAAACGACTAAAGTCGTTACTACGAACGAAGAAATTCTCTTCGGCTGTTTGTAGTAACGACTTCAGTCGTTTCCCCTGATTTGGCGTCAAATAAAGAAACGACTAAAGTCGTTACTACGAACGAAGAAACTTCCTTCGGCTGTTTGTAGTAACGACTTCAGTCGTTTCCGGATTATTCGTCACAACTTGAACTGATTCGGGGATTGACATAAAAGTCAATCAAACCTCACCTTTGCTCAGGGTGGAGAAATGGTGATAGGGGTCATAAACCGTTCCGTCTGGCATGATTGCGCCGCTTAAATCGGCCCCCCTCAAATCCGCCCCAGTTAAATTGGCATTCTTTAAATTGGCTCCACTTAAATTGGCCTGACAAAGTTTTGATTCTGATAAATTTGCTCCCTGCAAATCTGCTCCTTGCAAATCTGCTCCAGATAAATTAGTGCGAATCAAATTAGCTTTTTTCAAATTGGCTCCTGTAAAGACTACCCCTTTGAGGATGGCATTGGCAAAATTGGAGTTATATTTGGACTGTTCACACTTGTCTGATGGATTAACTGGAAAGCTGGGAAGAGTTGAGGTAAAAACTCCTTGAATTTGATTTCGGGCAGTTTTCATAAATTTAATCTTTATTAATTCAAGTAAAGTCGGTCTTCAACAGTCTCTCGAATTGGATTGGGGTGAGTCAGCACCCTGAGTCCGGTGTGGTTTTCGGCCTGGGGTGGAAAAAGGGGAGTTCGCGATCGCCCGTTTGTGGGTTGAAGGGTCCCTCTGGATTCGAGAAGCCGAGATCGCCACGGTGGATCTAGAAAGGGGTTCACTCCAGTTGGAAGGGATCGTCCGGTGATGGCAATTCTCCCAGAGCTCACGTGAATCTGGATCCGAAAGATCGGGTAAGCGCTGTTCAGGCTGGGGATAAGGGACCTTGACGAGCCGCAACAGCCGTTCGGTGGTATGATCTGGGAAAGAGTAACTCGGTTCAGGATACGGAACTTGGACCACCCGGCGGAGTTTCCATGTGGCCCCCACACTCTTGGCAGACGGGTCCTGGTTACCGATTTCCGTAGGTGGAGAAAGAAATTTGTTAAAAATTTGAAAATTATATGATTTCATCTTGCAACTCTCCACCAATTAGAGTTACAGTAGATATGGGTACATTAGAATAGTGGTTTTGCGGTTTGGGGCACGTTTGTGTCCCAACCTTTTCTTTTGTAGGGGAACTAGGGTTCAAGTTTAGAGGATCCATAGATTTAACCCAGAAGACTATAGAGGTTTTGCTGTGTTTGGGAGCTTCCGTTGGCAAGGTCCCAGGAACTCAGTTCATTTAAAAGGTTGTATTTCCCTGGCGGTTTGGAAAATATCCGGGGTACACTTGCAATAGGGTAGGTATGAGAACGTTCGGAACAGGGTTTTGAATAGTGGTTAGGACCTTGCCTGGTCCGAGTTTGGGTTTTGAATAATGGTTAGGACCTTGCCTGGTCCTGAACAGGGTTTTGAATAGTGGTTAGGACCTTGCCTGGTCCGAGTTTGGGTTTTGAATAGTGGTTAGGACCTTGCCTGGTCCTGAACGGGGACTTGAATAGTGGGTTTTACCGTGCCTTTTCTGGAATAGGGACTTTGAATAGTGGTTTTGACAGTACCTCTTCCTGAATGGGGACTTGAATAGTGGTTTAGACCCCGTAGGTCATGCCGGAAGTAGCCAATTTGATTGTGGATACTCTTTGACTCGCCGACCTGGTGTTGATTCAGGGAAGGATGTTTTAAAGTGGGTATCGAGGCTGCGGAGCCTCGTTACCCATTGCCCTCAACCGTTGCTTATCCTTAGTATTGTCGATGGATGTTTGCGATCGCGTTTGCAAACTGTTCAAGTTCTGTATAACTTTGAAAAATTTTGTTTGACTTCGGAAAAATGTTCTAATTCTCCCCAAAATCATTGAGTTGGGACCACCGGGGAGGGTCCAGTTTAGGGGCATGGAAGGGGCAACCTGCACTGAGAGATTAGCCTTTTAACGTCGTTGGTAGGTCACAATACTGAAGAGAACGACTGAAGTCGTTACTACGAACTTAAGAAACGACTGAAGTCGTTACTACGAACACCGGAAGAGAACGACTGAAGTCGTTACTACGAACACCGGATAACGACTGAAGTTGTTACTACTGACATCTTGCACCATTCTCAACACCGGCGGGGGTTTTAACCCCCGCCGGGTGTTGCAACAGGTGCAAGATCTCAGTTACTACGAACTTGGGGACTGCCGGTTTAGGCTTGATATGGGATAGAGATGACGCGGTTGAGGAGGGTGCAGAATTCGGTTAGGAATGTGACCTCTGCGGGGTCCCACGATCGCCCTTGGGAATGATAGACCGTGAGGACCCCTTGCCATTCTTCCCCTGGAGGAAAGGGGACGAGGAGGGCCGCTTTGATATTTAACGCTGCAAAATAACCGATCGCCTCTTCATTGACTGACGTTTGCAGATCCGCAAAGGCAACCGCCTCTCCCGATTGCAACCCCTGGTAACACCCCGTTTGTTGTAAGGAAGATTTCCTCCCTGACATGGCCTCACTTGCCACGGAGTCCATGAGACAGGTTCCCTGGCGATCGCAGAGTGCCACCCGATCCACCCCTAACAAACCTCGTAACTGCAACAGCAAACCGCAGAGAATTTCCTCCTGGGGTAAACCCTGAGTCAGACTCGCTGCCAGATAGCGAAACAGTCGTTCCCTCAGACTCACCTGATCCAATACCTGAGAAACTTGCGTCACTTGTTGTAGAGATTGAGACGCCTGCAATAACCGACTCACCCGCTGACGCAAAACCGCCCAATGGAGGGGTTTTGTGACATAATCCGTGGCCCCAGCTTCAAAGGCGCGATCGACGGAATCCGCATCATCGAGCACGGTAATCATCAGAACTGGAGTATGCTCCCCTCCCGGTAGAAGGCGTAACTGATGGCAACAGGTGAACCCATCCATCACTGGCATCACCGCATCCAGCAGGACCATATCCGGTTGCAGTCGCTTAAATTCTGCCAAACATTGCTCACCATTTTTAGCTTCAGCTACGGTATATCCTTCTTCTTCCATTGCTAGACGCAGCAGCGATCGCATGGAGCGATCGTCATCGGCGAGCAAAATTAACGGGGAATTCTCTTCACCAGTAGGAGTCATGAATTATCCTGTTTCCGTTCGAGTTCCAAAGCTTTAATCACCTTCTCATACTCCTTTTCCACCTGGTTGAGGAGCGTCTGTGCATTGGCAGTCGTACCTGCCCGACCTAAATTTTCTAGCTCTTTAAACAGATTCGCAAGGGTAAGAGCACCGAGATTGGCACTACTCGATCGCATCGAATGTGCCCCTTGACGCAACCCTTCGGGGTCCCCTTGCGCCACTGCCTCTCGCATTTCTTGCAGTTTTTCCGGTGCATCTTCGAGATAGTTGCCGATAATCAGAGACAACATCGCTGCCGCTTTGGAACCCGCCATATCCCGTAAAGAATCCAGAATCTGGCGATCGAGGACCGCTTCACCCTCGCCATCCCGGGAGGGTGGAGGATTAGAACCAAACAAATGGTCACTGATAAAGATAGACTGCATGGGCTCCCCCGACTCGGTTTGACCGGCACCGGATTGAATCTGCTCCAAAGCACTGGCCAAAGCCTTGATGCGAAAGGGTTTGGTAATATACCCATCCATCCCCGCAGCAAAGCATTTTTGGCGATCGCCCTCCATTGCATAAGCCGTAATTGCAATAATTTTCGGTGCAGGTTCGGGGCGGTTTTGCCATTCCTCGCGAATCTGCCTCGTTGCGGTCAATCCGTCCATCTGCGGCATCTCAATATCCATTAACACCACATCATAAGGTTGACGGCGCAAGGCTTCCAGGGCTTCTATACCATTTTGGACTAAATCGGCTCGATACCCAATCTTTTCCAAAGTCCGCATCGCCACTTCTTGGTTCACGGGATTGTCTTCTGCTAACAGAATCCGTAAGGACAGCTTTGGTGGAGAAGATTGCGCGACAACAGCACGAGGGGGAACCGGATTGAAGGTCTCCGATCGGGTTAAGGGGGGACTTTTTTCAATTTGAGCTTGAGGACAGGCGAGGGTAACAATCGTAAAGTAAAAAGTAGAACCGGGAAACTGAGAGTCTCCAGAAAAAGGCTGCGCTTGCCAATTTTCTGGAGGATTTCCGGCACAGGTTCCCATACTTTCCACCCACATCTGACCCCCCATCGCTTCACATAAGCGTTTGCTGATGGCTAAACCCAATCCGGTGCCGCCATAGCGTCGCGAGGTAGACAGATCTACTTGGGAAAAGGATTCAAACAGGCGGTGCATTCCTTCGGGGGGAATGCCGATGCCGGTATCTTGAACTTGGAATTGAATTCGATAGGGACAAGATTGCTGATTGTCTGTGGCAATCAGGTTGCAGGGGAGAGCAGAGGCACTCACCGAGACGATCGCCTCTCCAACTTCGGTAAATTTGACCGCATTCCCCAGGAGATTGACCAAAATTTGCTGGAGTCGGGTGCGATCGCCCATAATCTGGGCGGGAGTCTCCGGGTGAATTTGGGTGACGAGACGGATCCCTCGGGCCGTCGCTTGGGGGGCGAGAACGCTGACTGCTCTTGCGATACAATCCGGCAAGGAAAAGGGTCGTTCGTCGAATTCCAATTTACCGGACTCAATTTTCGACAAGTCCAGGATATCGTTAATAATCCGTAATAAACTCTCGCTGCTGTTGCGAATCGTTTCACTCCACTGTCTTTGTTGTTTAGTCTGGGCGGTATCCAGGAGGAGGTCCGTCATGCCGATCACCCCATTGATGGGGGTGCGGATTTCGTGACTCATCATGGCCAAAAACTCACTTTTGGCTTGATTGGCCACTTCTGCTAACTGTTTGGCGCGATCGAGGGCGAGATTTTGTTCGGCGAGTTGTTGACGTTGTTGGGTTTCGCGTTCGAGTAACTCCGCTTGCGCTAAGGCAATCCCGACTTGATCTGCCACCGCTTCGAGGAGTTCGATTTCATCTTCGCGCCACTGTCGCAATCTTTGGCATTGGTGCAAGGCGATCGCCCCATTGGGTTCTCCTTGATAGGAGGTCCGAATCGCCATCAGCGATCGCACGCCGAGTTGCTTAAATACTGGGCAAATAACGGAACTCACTGCGTTATCCTGCATATCATCAATGGCAGTCGCTCGGTCCTGAGTGATTAAGCGTTCGGCGAAGGGATTCCCCCGAATCGGAATCTCTAAATTCAGCAGGGAAATCGCCCCGGGAGTCAAATACTCCGTCACGCAGTACAATTGCGCCTCGGGTAAGATTTGATAGCGAAGCAGCAAACACCGATCCACCTCCAATGCTCGCCCCAGTTGGGTTGCCGTGGTTTGTAAAATTTGGTGCGTGTCCAAACTTTGGCGAATTTTCTGGGTGATTTGTCGCAGGAGTAGACTGCGATGAAAGGCTTGGGCGAGGGCTGTTGCTGCCTGTTGCCGTTCCAGTTCCCCCCCAATCCACTGCGCCATTAATTTGAGTAATTCTTGTTCTACCGCAGTAAAGGGACGGCGACGGGGATCCGGACTAGAAAAGCTCAGGGAACCATAAATTTGACCGGCAACGGTGACGGGGGTGCCGAAATAAGCGGGGGTCGGGTCCGTGGAAGCAGGGGGGTCCGATTTCCCCTCGGTGTCTACAGGGGACTGAATCCTCGTGAGCATAGGGGCTGCCTCTAATGTCTCACTCCCTGGGCGATCGCTGGTCAAAACGGACTCCGAACTAAGGGCGCAACTAGGGGGATGGACGGCAATCACTTCCAGGCGATCGCCCACCAACCTCCCTAACAGTCCCCTCGGGAGCTCAAACCACTCGCATCCCAGTTCTAATAATCGTTGTAAACGTTGGTCAAAACTTAGGGTGGCATCCGCGCTGACTTCATATAAAGCCCTGATACTCGCTTCACTAAAGCGCAATTCTCGTTCCGCTTGCTTGCGCCAGGTTAGGTCAAATCCCGCAAAAACTGCCGCCTTACCTCCGAGATATTTCTGGGCGACGACTAAATAATGCCAGGGAAGTCCATCCACTTCCCATTCCATTTCTACAGAGGTTTCTGATTCGCTACTCTGGAAAAATTCCTGGACAAACTCTTGAATTTGGGTTCCCGATTGGAGAGTTCCAATCGGTTGTCCGATAAAGGTTTCTGGTTGAATATTGAAGGAACGCCCTAGGTAACGGTTAATCCCGAGACAGGTCAAATTAGAATCAATCCAGGCGATGCTACCGGGTACCGAGTCTAGGACGGCACGCAGTTGATCTCGCGCTTGTCGCAGTTCTTCCTCGACTTGGTGGCGTTCCGTCATGTCCCGAACTGTCACCACCCGAACCAGGCGGTTTTGATAGTCAATCATTTTCGGCTGCAATTCTGCGGGAAAGGTTGAGCCATCTTTCCGGAGTCCGACAACGAAATAGGGGCGATCGCTCTGGTTTTGAATGTTCTGCGAGACGATTTCCCGATACTCTAGGGTGACTAATGCCACACCAGGGGTCCCAATGAGTTCTTCTTTTTCATAACCCAGCATCTGAGCCAGAACCCGGTTCACATCCATAATGATCCCGCGATCGTGCAAGAGAATTCCTTCGCAAGTGGCAGCAGCCAAACAGCGATATCGTTCTTCCCGTTGTTGGGCGGCTTCCATTTGTTGCCTAGGGGTGATGTCATGAACCCAACTCAGATTTACCGCAACTCCATCGATATGAATGGGTTTCGTCTGGATTTCCCAGGAGGGTTGATCCTCTCCGATGAGGGGACTGCTCTCGGGAACCTCCTTGATTGCTTCCCCTGAGAAGTCACCTCCTGGGGGATGATCGCCTCGGGAATCAAGTTCCTCCAGTTTCAGTTGCTTTAAAGCGTCAATCCCATATCCATAAAATTCAGAGGCAGCGAGATTCGCATCGAGAATCATCCCGGTTTCTGGATCCGCGATCAATTGCACTGCCGGATTTTCTGCAAATATCCGCCGGTAGAGAATTTCCTTCTCGGTGACTTGGGGGTACAATTGCTCTGGTGCAACCGGCGCAGTGTTATCCGGCAACGATGCGATCGCCTCCGGGTCCCTTTCTCCAACCCAGTGCATCCTTTTTGACCACAGATACCCGGCGATCGCACCCACAATCAACCCACAGAAAATCCCTATCCACTGCATAGCCTGCTGTTATGGTTTCTTTCTCTCATCATAAGGCTGTGAGGGGATTGGGGGAAGGGGAGATGGGGGTGATGGGGGTGATGGGGGTGATGGGGAAGATACCTATCTCCCCTATCTCCCCCATCTCCCCCTTCCTCCCCAGGGGGACCAACTTCTTGTATAATAGGGGTTTAACCCCCCGGCAGGGATTGCATTTTTCAAAACTTAAGGGAAACTCATGTTTTCTAGACTTCTTCATTCCCCGAGACTGGGTTTGACATTAAAGGTGATTTGCCTCACTCCACCCTGAGTCGGAGATCGCTTCGGGGTCCAGAAGTTATCACCACTGGCTGCCGTCAGGGATCATCAGGGTCATAGGAGAAAGATCCCCCAACACCGGCAACCGCGATCGCTGCATTGGAAATGTTCTGCCCCCATATTATAAATAGCTGAGATTGCTTCTGCTTTTTTAACCCGATTGCAGCTTAATTCAGCAATCCATTATCAATAGAGATCTTCATCCTTAGTTAGATGGAGTCATCTCATTCCTTATGCTACTGTTAACCCACAAACCACTTCTCCCCACAGTGGATAGCATCCTCTGTGTTCCTAAACCACAAGATAACTGCTTACAAAAACTAGATTATCCCTATGAGAAAAAGATCGCTAAATGCTTCAAAAACTGGAAAGCTCAAGGCAAAAGTTGCGTTTGAAAGAAGTGGCTGGACGCAACAAGATTTAGCCTTAGAAGTGGGTTTGGAAACCCGTCAATCTATTTGGAAATTTTTGACAGGACGGCCTATTGAACGGGCGATTTTTATCGAAATTTGCTACAAATTAGACTTGGATTGGCAAGAGATTGCCGAGTTACCCCCTGAAGTTACCCCAGAGCAGCCCAAAACCGCCGAGGATCCCAGTTTAGACCCGCCCATTGAAGATATCACCGCCTTAGTCACCGAAATGCGATCGCGCATGAGGGAACCCATTCTCGCTCAATGTGGAACGCTACGTCTTTTAGACAACTCCCAACCTGTCGCGCTCGATGATATCTACATCCAGGTTAATATTCTCGAACAACTGAGTCGGCAACGATGGCTAGAAGTTTCGGACCTCCAATTTCAGCCCAGGCAAACTCGTCAGTCCAAGAATCAGGTAAACCGGAGCATTTCTGCATCAGAACAACAGCCGCAGATGCCAGCAATCCAAGCGGTTTCCACCTATTCCAAGTTGTTAATATTTGGTAAGCCCGGAGCCGGTAAAACTACATTTTTAAAATCCCTGGCTCTGCGCTGTATTCAAGAAAAAACAGACAAAGAAACAGCCGATACTCCGGATGTTTTGGGTCTGCCTGTTTTTATTAGAATTAGGGACTGGACAACGGAAAGTAAACAGAGTGGAAATCGCAGTTTACTTGATTATATTACTAAAAATTTTAACCACTTTGGCCTATCGGCAGCTAAGGTTGAAACCTTGCTGCAAGGCGGTCACGCCTTGGTTCTGTTAGATGGATTAGATGAAGTCCCAGACAGCGACAGCCGAGAAATCGCTCACGAAATCAACCAATTTTGTGAAACCTACTATCAAAATAGGGTGGCGATCACCTGTCGCTTGGGAGGAGGCGAGTACCACTTTACTGGGTTTACGGAAGTAGAACTGGCTGATTTTGATGGCTCACAAATTGAAGCGTTTGCGGACAAGTGGTTTGTCGCAGCCCGTGGCGATCGCGAAGGGGGTTTACTGCTCTCTCAACGCTTTTTAGAAAAGCTCAATCTGCCTGAAAATCAACCGATTCGGGAGTTAGTGGTTACGCCAATTCTGTTAACCCTAACGGCGAGTATCTTTCAGACAAAAGAAGATTTCCCTAACAAACGCTCTAAACTCTATGAAGCTGGGTTAGATATTCTCCTGGTGCGATGGGATGAAGCCCGAGGCATTCAACGGGATGAAGTCTATCGCAATTTATCTTTGCCTAGAAAAATAGAACTGTTGAGTCAAATTGCGGCAACCACATTTGCTCAAAGTAATTACTTTTTTGAAAAGCGGGAAATTGAGCATTATATTGGGGATTATTTGGCAACGTTACCCCAAAGCAATACCGAACCGGAAACCTTGCGATCGCAAAGTGCCACGGTCCTAGATGCGATCGAAGCTCAACATGGTTTATTAGTCGAACGCGCCCGGGGAATTTATTCCTTTTCCCATTTAACCTTCCAGGAATATTTTACCGCTCGTCAGATGGCGGCGACACCGGATCCCAATGCCTTGGAAGAAGAGTTACAAGGGTTAGCGAGTCATGTCTGCGAACCGCGATGGCGAGAAGTGGTGTTACTCACCTCGGAATTGTTAAGAAATGCTGACCCTCTGCTGCAAGCGATGAAGCAGCAAATTGATGTGATGTTGGTTGCCGATGGCAAGTTGCAGCAATTTTTAGCCTGTACCAGTGCTAAATGCCAACGGCTGGAAGGATTGTACAAACCCGCAGCAATTCGGGCATTTTACTTTACCCTGTTTCGCGATCGCAGCTTGGGTTTAGCCCTGGCCCTGGATCCAAGTTTAGCCCGGGATTTGGCCCCGGAGTTAGCTTTGGATTTGGAATTGGCACGCGCTTTGGAGTTGGTTTATAGTCTGACTCGCAACCCCAATGTCAAACAGATCCTCTCCCTGGGATTTGCCCTGGACCTCGATCGCAGTTTAACCCACGAGCCAGAATTGCGCGAAGGATTGCAGGAACTCAAGGACCAACTGCCGGATCCAGGAGAGGGTCGCGATCGCTTAATTGCCTGGTGGGGCGATCGGGCTCATGCCTGGGCTGAACAATTTCGCGCCTTGTTGATTGAGCATCGCCAAATCGGTCACAATTGGCAGTTTACCCCCCGACAACTGGCTCTCCTGGACCAGTATTATCAAGCCAATCAACTCCTGGTGGATTGTCTGCATGGCGAGTCCCATTGCTCCTCCGTCGTGCGATCGCATCTAGAGGCAACCCTCATCTTACCCGTTGGAGAAATCGAAACCTCCGAAATCGCCTCCAACTCCTCCTCTGACTACTTTATTCAAATCAGTGACGGTTCTATTCCCTTCGCTGAACTGATGCCCTAAGTGGATGGATTGGCTTTAAATCGGTCTAGGTTCATGCGCCGCAGGCCGATTTATCAGTTAGAATGAATCCCCTGGGATAGAGTAACGCGATCGCATTAAAAGGGGTCCCTCTATTCGATGGGAGGGACTACATACAACTCAACCAATAGGGTGCATTGTAGAAACCAGAATGGGGGCTGGAATTTAAAATAGGTCTCTTGAGATACTGCCCCTATCCTTACCAGGGTAATCTGATTGAGTGGGATAACCTGGGAACCGGACACGAAATCCAGTTCCTGCTCGATAGCCCCAATGCAGCGAGATAGTGTTCCCCCTAGCCACCAAGTAGGTTTGGCCCTAACGGAGAAAACCGTCACCCTAAAAGTTTGTTGAGGATCGTCAGAGGGGAAAAACATATCAGGCAACCTTAACCCAGACAGATAATCCTCGTCTGATATTTCATTATCGATTTGCGCGTAAGGTTGCCAATAAGCGTCATTATCGTAACTCATCCGGCTATCCCCTTTGACTGACTTAAAGCGTTGAGAATTGCGTGGTATGCTTGCTTAGGCTGATAATCTACGTCGAACAAGAAAGGTTCTCTTTCTGGACATCTCCAGGCATCGCGATCGGTGATTCCCCATAAATTAAACGTTGTGATTCCACAATCGCCAGCTAAACGGAGTAACTCCGAGTAGGCAATACCATGAGAAAATTGAGAAAAATTGCCGTTGATACTGGTTTGACCCCAAATGGTAACCTCACTAAAGTGAGTGTCGATTCCCCTAGATTGGATTGTTTTAATAAAATTTTTCAGCCTAAAAAGTTTAAAAATACCCGCTAGATTGTGGTGAAGTTGTATCCCTATTCCATCTAGGGGGATATCCATAGAATCACAGCTTTCTATAAGATTTAATACAGCTTGCTGTTTTAGGGGTCTATGCAAGCTAAACTCAGAATAAAAAAGTTGAGCATCGGGTCTTACTTCCTTGGCCCAAAGTAATGACTGGTGTATCCAATCGTCACCGATTGAAGCGCTTAAAATCGTATTTCTGGGGTGACCTCTATCATCAAAGGATTCCCCGCAAATATCCCAGGTTTTGATTTGTGGATATCTTCTTAATGTTTCAATAATATAATTTTTAACCGTAGCTTTGAATTGATAACCTTCCATTTCCCTTGTCCAGTCAGGGATGGACCGCGCCCATAACATCAGGTGACCGCGAATTTCTAGGTTATGTTTAGTCGCAAAATCAACTAACCAATCAGACTCATCAAAATTAAAACTATCCGGATTTTTCGCGACAACTCCCAGCTTTAACTCGTTCTGTGGTGTAATGAGATTAAAGTTATTTACAGCGATTTCTTGCAGTAATTCATCGTTTTTTAATACGGAGACTTTTTCCGAACAACCGAGATAAAACCCTTGGGGGATAACTTCTCTCAATCCCATATTTTTTGGACTTTACTTGAGGGGCAGATATTCACAAAAAAAGCGCTTTTATTCCCCTTTTTCGCGTTGTTAGAAGAGGAATGAAGCGCGGGATGGATCGGGCTAGGGTTACCCATAGCCCAATATAAGTATTAACCGCCGCCGCCGCCGCCGCCGCCACCTCCAGAACCCATCGCATTCGGGTTACTGGTAAGGTAAACCGTGTTATTTGGAGAGTCAAAGACAGGAGCCGGGATCATAGGAGTGCGCCAAATGTATTTTCTATCCCAGGGAGTGACTAAACCCATGATTTTGGGCAATGTCTCCCCTTTTATGGCTCCTTTATCGCCCGCGCCAACGCCATTGATTAACCATGCTCTTAACTCAGCAACCCCAATCGTTCGGCTTAAACTGATCGAGAATGAGTTGCGCGGGATGGATTCAGAGAGTAACTGTCCCGTGGCTGAATCGTAATATTTCACCGGGATAGGGGTTCCGGGAATTAAGAGCACTTTATATTGATAGCTTCCCCGTTGTCCCTTGATGGCGAATTCTCGTTTCGCGTTCGTTTGATTGGTATTGCCTGTAGTGCTAAATTCTCCGACCCGTGGAGTGGCAATGCTTAAGCCTAGCCATGAAGCAATACAATCTTTGATAAAACAACGCTCGTTAGTGAAATCATCTAAGTTGGTCGCCGTTTTATCCTTTGCAATCCCGGTGATCGCTTCGACATAGAAGCCGGGTAAAGGTCCTGGTCTTAGAGCCATAGGTATTGATGGTTTTCTGCGTAGTGTTTGATATCCGGTATCTACCGGCTTGATGTCGGCTTGATGTCGGCTTGATGTCGGCTTGATGCCGGGAATCTACCGAGAAGCCACTGCGAAGCTAGAGGGAATCTACCGGGGAGCTATCCATGAGCTAACGGAAAACTCCCGGGGAGCTATCCGTGAGCTAACGGGGAACTCCCGGGGAGCTATCCGTGAGCTAACGGGGAACTCCCGGGGAGCTAAAGAACTACCGAAATAAGAGAGGCAATCACTTAGTTAACTCTCATTCAATATTTCTTTTTCCATCCTTCTTTCATGACATTAACATGACTTTTTTATGATTTCCGGTTAAACTGTCTGGGAACCGTCTATCGCACCTTAAGGTACGATTATTTTCTTTAATTATTTTCATATCGCACGACCCAATCAGGTACGGTCTTTCTAGCACCCGTGGCGAAGTATTTGCCATATTTAGGATAAACCGTCACTTCCTTAAAATCAGGGTTATTGGTCTGACTTGCTTTAGGCTGATAGGGTAGCCTATAGCTTGGATCTATTTCATTGTAAATATTAAACAAGACGTTTCTGACGTGCTGCAAATTTCTCCCGTAAATTATCACCTTGCTATTGTCCTTTAAGGTTAGTATGCCCTGAATTGAACCCTTGTCTAAACTGTAGAAAGGGGGAAACCCGTGGGGGGTTGAATGTTGATAGTGAGGAATGGTGACAACATATTTCGCGCTACCCAAGGTCCCATCTTCTTTCTTCTCGGCACACTGGACAATCAATTGAGGTCTATCCGCCTCTGGCCGGAGTTGCCACCATTCGGGGACAACTGCGAAATTGTCATTCTCACAGGATGATTTTTGGAAATCTGCCAGTATTTTGGCGAGGTGTTTGCTCATATCGATTAGAGCGGGTACACCTTTTTTCACTCCCTGATATGTTATATCAGATTCATCGCCGCACTTTTCCTTGATTCCAAAGTTCCAACTGAAATCAGTGTCTAAATTTGCTTTTAATAAGTTTAAAATATTGGTAACATTTGTTTGAATTTGTGTAACCTGACTAGCGGTTCCGTTGACCGTATTGTTTATACTGTTAAGCAAGTAACAAACATCACAACTCGGTTCCCAATAATTATTGTCAACTGGATCGTCATCGCTGTAAGTCATCTTTTAATTCCTCCTTATTCTAAACGAATGGCTATTTATCTCCAGACAAGTACAGAAAAGCAAGAAACATCATAGAGGCGAGAAGTCCCGCGCTTGCACCCCAAATTGCACCGTTGAATTGCGCGCTCAGAAAAGTTTCTTGTATTTTGGATTCTAGCCGCTCAATCCTTAACAGCAATCCGTCATATTCATTGCGTCGAAATTTAGCTAATTCTTCTATTGCAGAATGCAAGAGTGTGAAGCGCGAGTTTAAAATTTTTTTATCTTCGTCATCCATCCCCTAACCCTCTAAATAATCCCCTGCCATTAGTCCACTGTAACGGGGATAGTTTCCGGATTCAACTGTAACTTTTAGATAAAAGTTACAGTTACAATAAAAGCGGGGAACCCTTGCTATGGTGAGTTTATAGCTTAATCGCTTAGGGATTGAGTTAGGTGATTGTTGATGTTTTGTGCTGTTTATTGTCTAAAGTTACAGTTTTAAA
>NZ_JAMXOT010000110.1 GCF_024220515.1 Oscillatoria sp. HE19RPO | reverse complement strand
CTGGCGATTCTTGAATCGCTTCTACAGGAGAATTGAGGATGTACTGGCGATTCTTGAATCGCTTCTACAGGAGAATTGATGATGTACTGGCGATTCTTGAATCGCTTCTACAGGAGAATTGATGATGTACTGGCGATTCTCGAATCGCCTCTACAGGAGAATTGATGATGTACTGGCGATTCTCGAATCGCCTCTACAGGAGAATTTATCGGGATTGATTCCTGCTGGGTTGAGGGTTGAATATTTTGCATTCTACTAAATAGGGAGAATTAAACTCCGTCATTTCTCCCGCTTGTTTCCCGGGAATGGGAAATAATCGCGCTGACAGGGGTTTATCTAATTTAATCGCTAAACTGGCAACATCGAGTAAAATTGCCTCAATTTGTTCAACGGAGATATTTCCCGGTAGGGGAACTGTATCTAATCCACAGCCACAAACGGAGGAATATAATAATAAATCGGTTAAATTGTAGGTTCCTTGACTGGCGCGTTTTGCTAGTCCAATATCTTCACAAACCGGCAACATTAATCCCGAATATCCACATAATTTGACGGGTATTTTTTTGAATACCCGCGTGATGAGGGCGGAAATGGCTAGGGTTCCGGAATGCCCAAATTTGCTGAATCCTAATTTTTCATAAGCGTCAGCGATACTATTGGTTTTATCCAGGGAGGGGGCGAGGGAGGCATCTATTCCCTGATAAGAAATATTAAATTCCTGGGCGAGTTGAGAGGCAGTTGCTTCTAGTTTTATGAGATGTGCTGCATAAATTTCAGTTAAATTGGTTTCTGCTTGGACTAGAGTCTTAGAGTTAGAAAAGGCTTCAGTGAGTAAATCTGCGGATTCTAATCCCAGGGAAAAAGCCGAATTGCCTTCATGGTAGGAGGCTGGAAAAAAAGGGATTCCTGGAGGACAATTTGCCGCAGCACAAAAGCGAAAGTTTCCAAATCCATTCAGGGTTTCTGTAGAAATGCGTTGAATGGTTTGTGCCGAGGCGTGAAGGCTTTTAAAATTAATTCCGGTTTGGACATTGCCGATTGTACTGGAACAAAAAATTTTCTCTGTTCTTTTGAGAATGGCTGGAATGATAGAAATAACTTCGGGAGTTGTTGCACAACCAATATTAAAAAAGTCTAAATTAAATTCGTGACAAATATCCTCCAGCTTTTCTGAATTGTCTAGGATTTCAAACAGGGTGTATCCGGGTAAATAGTTCTCAAAGGATTGGGTGGAAATCCGCGTGGTTTGGACTTCATAGCCTTGAGTTTCTAACTCCTGTTTTGCTTGGGCGTTAAATTGGGCGGCTTTTTGAATGGGGGCGCGATCGCCTGGGGATTCTAAGCAAATCCCGGTGGTAATGGTTCTAATTTTCATAACCTTGTTGTGGTTTAATGTAAATTTCCAGGAGAGGCGATCGCCGGAGTAATTGCAGACATACCGTCATCATCAGTGCCACTTCCTCCGGTTTCTTTATTGAGGATTTTCACCACATGATTGTAAATCGATTCCGCTTGTTCAGGAGAATTGCCAATACTGGTTAATCCCAGTTTACCAAATTCGGAGAGACATCCCATTAAATGAAACAAGGTTCCGGTTTCGGTACAAGTATCAAAATGAAGTTGATGATAGGCGATAATATCCATCAAATCATTGGGTAATAATCCCCGATAGCGGTCTTTTTGGAGGTTATCCGTGGCAAAGTAATATTTAGGGCGTCCGGTTTGGCTGTAAAATAATCCCGTTGATAAATTATACCGGCCATTGGTTAACAGTTTGAGTTCCATAAAGGGATGAGTTGTGCCGCCTTTGCGGAGATTAATTTCGATCGCATACAAATCCCAGACTGGATGATTGCTATCTTGACGCTGAATCGCCAAAAAGTCCACGCTAAACCGTTCTAATGCGCCTTTAGCGGCTAAATTTCGACCCACCCGCATCCCCAGTTCCTGCGCTTGCAGTCGGTATCCTTCATCTGCAGGAAACTGACAACCAAGGAAAATCTGCCGATCGCTTCCCCCGAGAATTTGGTCATGGGTGGAGAGAATTTCTATGTCACCATTGGGGAGAATTCTGCCTTGCACACTGGGCGATCGCTTGTCCTCTCCTTCGAGATATGCTTCCACAATTGCGCCTAATTCAGGAATGCGACTGGAAAAATTAGCCCAAGTTTCTCCCTCCGCTTGAAAGTTCATGGTTTCAAAGCGATCGCAAATCGTAGCAACCCGCTCTTCCGGTGCAATTTCATACAGTGATTGCACCTCTAAAATGGCGTTTCCTTTCCCGGAAAACCCCTCATTCAGTTTGATTGCAACCCGTTTTAAGTGGGGTTCTTTCTCTAATAAGTCTGCGGTGGCAACTGCCAACCCTTGAACTGTCCAAACCGATAAACTCCCCGGAGGATGGGGAATATTACATTCGCCAAAGATTTGGCGAGAACCGCTTTTGGTTCCCCACTCTAATAATTCTGGATTTAATGCCAATAAAGGAATATCTAACTGGACCGATAAATCCCGTTCGCTGGCGGTAGAATTAAAACAAATCATGTAAGATTTATCTCGCCGCAAAACGTGCCGGATGCGCTCGATTAGACGAGGACGTTCTAAAATCTTTTCGGTTAGGGGTTTCGGGGAGGCATCGTAAGTGGAAAATAGCAACAGGCGATCGCGAGCGTGAGAAAAGGGGATTCCCGGTAGCAATTGGAGGTAATATTCAACAATGGTGGGATGTAAGGGTTGGGATGTCACATAAATTAGGCGAGTGCGAGGGTTTCGCAACCGGATTAGGGAATAGAGATTCCGTTCCTCATAGTGATGTACCCCGTCAATTTTCAACAGTTCCCGGCGATCGAGGGACAGGGAGGGAACGACTAAAATATCATTATCCCCGAGATCGAACTCATCGATGGTTTGCCAGCGATCGCGCAATTGACTTTGCAGTTGGCGAAACCTGGCAATGCGATCGCCTTCTAATTCCGTTTGTACATCCATCCATTCAACCCCTTCTTGTGATTATGCCTGCAATTTTAGCCTGATTCCTGCCTCCATCCATTCCCCTAGGGTGAGATTTTTTCAGGGTTCAAGGATGCAAAATTCCAACGGAGCAATACCCGTAACCCTTGGCATCTCTGCACCCCTCAGAGTCCAAAAATTGTCGATCCCGGAAATACCTCCCCCTCTACCACGGGTGGAACTAAAAATACGCCTCCTGCACGCACGGTAATAAACCGTTCCATTCCTGGCAATTGCGCCTTGTCTGCACCGCCAAAATTCACCCCTCCTAACCAAGTGGGTTGCGTTAACATTCGCAATAATCGTTCAGGAGTATCCTGAAAACTCACAAAGTTTAAACCCGCACGAAAACCAGGAGTGCTATCGATCGCCTCCAAAAATTCATACCCTTGACGAAACACTCGCAGGGAATTACGCGAACCCACATCTTCCGCCTTATTTTGATTGGCGCGATGAGTGTGACTCACATTTAAAGGGGAATCCAACGGCACCCGAGGTAAATCCCGATATTCCTGGTTTTTTGGATTGGTGACTTCTTGGGTTCCGGCAAAGGGACAACCTGTTTGGACAACCGGATTGCCATCTTGATCGATCATCTCCAGGGGACATCCCGAGAGTTTATCTCGTCCGACGATGATTTCTTGTTGCTGGCGAGTGAGTTTGCGCCATACCGTGAGATCCACTGGCAATCGCAGAAAGGCGAGATAAGTTCCGCCGACTGTCCATTTATCTTCGGGGGAAGTTTGGTCTTCTTTAATGGCGATCGCCTGAATTCGTTCCGAGCTTTTCATGTTAGAAATTCCATCATGAAAATCAATCCAACTTCGCTCATCATTCCGCTGAAAACCCCTATAAAATCGGGTGATTAATAAAGGAGATTCTCCCGTTTCTGGGTCAGTCAAATCCTGTAAAACTTTCCAGGTTTCTACCACTGCCCGATTCACAGCTAATTCAGTTTTAGCAATAAATTGCAGGGCAATTTCTTCCGTTGCGGGATTAAATTGGATATCATCGGCATAAGATAAACCCGAACCCAAAAGTAACGGACCGCCACCCGTCGGACGAGCGGAACGGAACTGATTTTTTGCACCTAAATCCAGGGGGAGCGATCGACCGCGATCGGCCAATTTAAAGAGATTAGGTCCATATCCGACCAAAACGGTTAAATCCCCACTGGGAACGAGAACATCGGGTAAATCCCTCACCTGGCCTTGTTTGAGGTTTTGATACATTGAGTAGAGGGTTTGAAATGCCGTGCCAATTTGAGGCGCTGTTAATCCCCTGGCAGCACGAAGAAACATGATTCCAAAACATTGATCCGGTCGAACTCCCGGTGCGTGATAGATGCCTTCTTGAAGTTGTCCTGTCATGGTTAATCTTGCTGAAGGTAAGAGTTAAGAAAAAACGCCCATTTGGCGAGGACCGATGCGACCGATTTTCTGGGCGGTATCATACTGCTGTTTTAACTGATAAATGCGATCGCAAATCCCCGCATCTCGACAGCGAATTGGGTCGGCACTCGTCCGCAGAATCACATACTCATCTTCTGCCACGGGAGTGGGTTCTCCCACTACAATAATTGGGCCAATTTCAATCTGTTGTAACAATTGAAACCCCCCGGTGAGGGGTTGAGTATCCGCACCGACTGCTACCACAATCTCATCTAAAAAGGCGGAATCCGCGTCACTCGGACCAAATTCCAACCGTTGATACATATCTTTTTCCCCTCGACTAAAGCGAATCCACTCCTCGGGAACGGGTTGGTCTTGATACCAGAAAGCCCGCTGATTAAAGGATAAAATATACATTCCCAGGGGATTGTCAAAGGCCACCGTCTGACCATTCATCGCCGCCCCCTGCGCCCCCATTGCTGCTGCCGGGTCCGCATGACGACAGGCCAATCCTTCTACATTGTATTGCCGGAAAATTTGTTCTCGGACGGCAGATTTTAGCCCAGTGTCGGTGCGAATAACGTAAGGTGCGGCTCCGAACATCACAATATACAATAAATCATCCAATCCATTAATCGGATGGGTCATAAACAGAGCATTGTCTTGATTTAACGTCCCAGTCGGTTGCTCAGGAACCCCGGCAGCGACTAACTCCGCGTTATTGCCATGACCGGAAACCAGTCGAGAAAAGGCGATTTCTCGCTGACGGGGACTGAGTAGGGAGGGATTGCTGACTCCATAAAGTGCTTCCCAACTGGGGAGAAATCCCAGGAGATTCTCCACCATTGCCCGAACTGCAACGGGATCGAATTTAGCAATACAAGTCCAGTATTCCCGCAGTTCCGTGGTGACTTGCACTCGTTTCGGGCGCATTTTTCCGGTGGCATCGGGTTTCTCAATAATCCGATATTCACAGTATTCATTGTGCAGAATATGCCGTCCTGGAACTCCCCAGTCGCACAATTCTTTAGCGGTAGGTTCATCCAGACAGAATGCAGGTTCGGCAGGGTCGCCAAACCACTTAATCGGGGCGCGGACGGGATTTTTCAGAGAACTGGGGTCGAGGGTGAAAAAGCGATTTTTCCAGTTACCTAGGCGGTTATAAGCGTCTTGAATCGTTTGATTCCACTGTTCGAGGAGATCGCTACTGATAATGGGGTCGGCCCGACCGGGAACGTCATATAACATGATAGATTATACTCCTGATGTTAGGGTAGAGAAAGGAAAGAGAGACGATTGTCTCATTTGAGAGAGAGACACTATTGATCGCAGTGCCATAGTTTTATCGTGCAACATTATTGCACCACTAACCATAGATTTCAGATTGTTTAAAGAAAGTCGCTTTATCCCCGCACCGCTTTGACTAAGGACTGACAAGCTTTGAAGAATATGCTAACATCCATGCCTAACCCAATATACTGCACGCCCACCTCAATCCACTGTTTTGCGGTTTCTGGAGTGGTGGTAAAGGTTCCGACTGCCTTGCCTGCATCCCGAATGGTTGTTACGGCATCTTTCATCAGTGCGACCACTCGGGGGTCCTGGACTTGGCCGGGGATACCGAGGGATTGAGAGAGGTCATAAGGACCGAGAAAAATTACGTCAATGTGGGGAACGGCGACAATTTCGGCTAAGTTTTGGATGCCGGTTTGACCTTCGACATGAACGATCGCCAGGGATTCGGCATTCAGGCGATCGGTGATATTCGTCCCCGCAGAAGTGTAGGCACCAGCGCGAGTGCCGAAAGACAAACCTCGGGTCCCGACTGGGTGATATTTGGCACTCTGAATGACTGTGGCAGCATCAGCTTGGGTTTCGATTTGCGGGACCTGGACCCCGGCACTGCCAATATCAAGGGCCCGTTGAATTTGAGAGGCATCGTTTTTAGAAACTCGGACGATCGGGGCCAGTCCCACGGAATCCGCAGCGCGACAGAGGTCTTCCGCAGCGAGAATATGTAAAGGTCCATGTTCGAGGTCAATTACGGCAAAGTCAAATCCGGCATGACCACAAATTTCGATAAAGGCAGGATAGGGACAGTTGATAAAAGGTCCGAGAACAACTTCACCTTGTTTGAGTTTACGTTTCAGTTGATTTTCGCGCATAGCGGCAGAGTTGGCGGTGGGATAGTCTCAATTTTAACGGAAGGAGGATGTAGGGACTGAGGGGGTAACAAAAGAAATCGCACCCGCTTTGATACGAGTGCGATCGCCTTATTTCTTATTTATCAATGACTGGATTCTGCTGCTTCCAGTTCAAACTGACCTTACATCAGCGTTAAGCTCTCTTCAGTAATCTCAACTTGCGAGAACACAGTCAGGGAGTATTCCGCACTAAAGGTAATCGTGGAAACAATCTGTCCGGATTCCATCGTGGAAGAAGAAATCCCTAAATCGTCCGTCGTATTGGTGGCATCGAACAAATCAGAGAGATTCGTAATCCCGAAGGTTGCACCGGCAAACTTGATGACGTCTCCTTCTTCAGCGTTGAAGTCTAAAATTACGTCTTGCTTTTTGGCTTTCTTGCGGGACGTCTTCTCGCTGTCACCCTCTTCGGTATCGTCGAGCAGAACATCACCATCTAAGATGAAGACATCTGCACCTTGACCACCGACGAGGGTATCTTTACTAGACCCACCATACAGGGTATCGTCACCGTCGCCGCCAATCAGCCAGTCTTTTCCATTGCCACCCATGAGGATGTCATTTCCGATGCCGCCAATCAGGGTGTCTTTGCCATTGCCGCCTTCTAGGTAGTTATCTCCGGCAACACCACAGAGGAAGTCGTTGCCATTGTCACCCATCAGGGTATCGTTACCGCGACCCCCAATAATGGTGTCTTTGCCATTACCGCCTTCTAGGTAGTTATTGCCACCCATGAGCAGATCGTCGGCATCGTCACCTTCAAGGTTATCGTCGCCATCACTGCCTTCGAGGTCATCATCCTCGGTTTCGGCAACGGTATCGCCTTCAGCATCATCGTCTTCGACGACATCATCACCTTCGGCAACCGCATCGTCATCATCTTCGGCAACCGCATCATCACCTTCGGCATCATCACCTTCGGCATCATCACCTTCGGCATCATCACCTTCGGCATCATCACCTTCGGCAACGGTATCATCACCTTCGGCAACGGTATCATCATCTTCGGCAACCGTATCATCACCTTCGGTATCATCACCTTCGGTATCATCACCTTCAGTATCATCACCTTCGGTATCATCACCTTCGGTATCATCACCTTCAGAGACAGGTGGCATCAATTCTTCACCGTTCATCATGGCTTCAAACACTTCCATGTCAGCAATCAGGAGGTCGTTTCCGTTGCCACCCAAGATGGAGTCGTTGCCGATGCCGCCAATCAAGGTGTCGTGTTGGTTGTTCCCTTCTATGAAGTTATCCCCAGCGATACCAAAGATCATGTCTTTGCGCTTACCACCGATGAGGGAATCGCTGCCTTCACCCCCGATGAGAACATCAATGCGTTTTTCTGCTGTGAGACTTACCCCTTCATCGCTGTCGGCCACTAAAACGTTTTTGCCATTGACGTTGATATCATCCAGACTGGGGATTTCGAGATCTAGATCATCACAACTTGGCAGGGACTCTAGGGCGGTATCCGGTGCTTGAGCGATCAAGCCTTCAAATTGGCCGACTTCGATATAGTGTTCAAAGGCACTGGCGAATTCTTTGCCTTCACCGATGAGGGCTTTGGTTTCATCATCGAGGAGGGAGAGATAGAATTCGACGTTGAATTCCGAGGTGGCAATTAAACCGGCAGAGAGTCCGACTTCAATGAAGTGAGCGAAGGCGCTGCTGTATTCACCGGAGGCGATCGCCTGAGCAACACCAGATTGTGTCAGATAGAACTCTTCGTCAAAGATATCCGTACAAACTTGACCCTCAGAGAATCCCACCTCTACGAAGTAGGCAAAGGCACTGCTGTATTCCCCCGATTCAACGAGTGTCGCGACTTCTGGATATTGTTCCAGATAGAAGGTTTCATCAAACAGCGCGGTCCCGACGAGACCCTCGGACAAGCCGACTTCTAGGAAATGCTCAAAAGCACTGCTGTATTCCCCAGATTCAATCAGGGTCGCGACTTCCGGATACTGCTCCAGATAGAAGGCTTCGTCAAACAAGGGACTTGGACTGTTCCCTTCGGTTTCGCCAACTTCTAGGAAGTGGTCTAAGGCGCTGCTGTATTCCCCAGATTCAATGAGGATCGAGACATTGGTATAGGTCGCTAGATAATATTCTTCGCTAAATACCTTGCTGACTTTGGTGATTTTCTCGACGCTGGTGACGTCGATGCTTCCTTCGTCACTGATTTCCACCCCTTCGATACTGATGCTAGGAGCGCTCGTAATCGAAATATCGCTGGCGGTGAGTTCTGAAGTAGACCAGACGTTGACGGCACCTTTGCCTTCCAGGGTCAGAACCGTCAGGAACTTGGTTGTCACGGTTCCATCTTCAGCGGTTTCCTCAACTTCGCTGACTTTGGCGGCACTTAAAAGCTGTTCAGCGGTTAAACTACCCCCGGCGACTTCGATTTTGTCCCCTTCTTCGGCATTGAAGTCGAGAATGGTGGTCCGGTGTTTCGGTTTCTTGCCACTCACATCGAGGATAAAGGTATCACTGTCTTCACCACCGGCGAGGGTATCGGATTTACCACCGCTGGTATAGAGGTAGTCCTCGCCACTGCCACCGATTAGCAAGCTCTTACCTTTGCCACCGGCAATCAGGGTGTCGCTGCCTTCGCTACCGCAGAGGGTGTCTTTCTTGTCGCTGCCAATCAGCAGATCATCGCCGTCGCCACCAATCAGCAAGTTTTTGTCTTTGTTGCCGATCAGGGTGTCGTTGCCTTCGCCACCGACGAGGGTATCTTTCTTTTTGCTGCCGACGAGTAAGTCATCTCCCTCACCGCCGAAGAGGACGGATTTTCCTTTGCCTGCAATCAGAACATCGTCACCGGCATCGCCAATGAGGACTTCTTTCTTTTTGGTCCCCAACAGCACATCATTGCCTTCGGTGCCGATGATGGCGTTGGTGGCATTAAACTGGCTGGGGTCTAAGTCACCGAGTAAGTCGGCGCATTCGGGAATGGTGATGTTGTCGGAGGAGGAGAGGAGTCCTTCTTCTTTGCCGACTTTGATGTAGTAGGCAAAGGCGGTGGGATATTGCTTGCCTTCGCCAATCAGGGCTTTTTCTTCTTCGGTGAGTTGTTGTAAGAAGAATTCTTCCTTGAAAGTGGCGCTGGCGGTGATGCCAATTTCGATGCCGATACTAATAAAGTGGGTAAAGGCAATCTGGAATTTTTGCGCTTCGGTTGCACCGGAGGGAATTTCCGGCATCTCGAAGTCGGGATTTTCCGAGGCATATTCCTCTAGTTGTTCTAAGTAGAACTCGGCATCAAAGTCGGGAAGGGGATTTTGGCCTTTTTCAAAGCCTTCTTGCATGAAGTATTCAAAGACGCTGGTATATGTCCCACTGACGATCAGTTGTTGAACTTCTGAGTATTGCAGTAAGAAGTATTCTTCGTCAAAGAACTGAGTGGGAATATCACCTTGAGCTTGTCCGACTTGCAGGAAGTAGTCGAGGACGCTTTCGTATTCGCCGGATTCGATGAGTTCTTGGATTTGGGGATTTTGCTCTAAGTAGAAGCTGAGATCGAAGAGGGGACTGAAACTCTTCTGGCTGATTTCGGTGTCGAATTGTCCTTCGAGGAGGTAGTATTGGAGGACGCTGCTGAATTGCTTGCCAGAACCGATGAGTTCGCGGATTTGTTCTGGCAGTTGAGAGAGGAAGAAGTCTTCGTTAAAGACGCCGGTTTTGGCGATCGCCTCTTTTTCTTCCGTCAGTGCGGGATCTTCTTCATCGGTGGGTTGTTCGCCATCGGTGGGTTGTTCGCCATCGGTGGGGATTGTCGGGGGTACTGGCGGCGGATTGAAGACAATGGGGGGACTGTCGGTCGTCTCTTCTGTGGTAGAGGTGTCTTCGGTTTCTAAGTCATCCTCATCCGTCGGCATTTCTCCTGCGGTTTCTTCTTCTTCTGGCATGGGGGGATTCGGCAGGAATCCGCTCAAGAATCCAGACTGGAAGAAGTGAGCAATGGCACTGGAAAATTGACCGTTTTCGATGCCTACGGCGACTTCTTGATACTGTTCTAAGTAACTCTCGATATTGAAGGATTCGCTGGGAATGCGGCCTTCAAAGATGCCGTGATTTAAGAAGTGGGAGAAGACGCTTTTAATTTTGCCGGTTTTTAAGGCTTGAGCAACATCTTGATATTGTTGCAGGTAAAATTGGCCGCTGAAAAAGCTGCTGAAGGTGCGAATTTCAAAGCGTCCATATTGCAACCAGTGGGTGAGTCCGCTGCTAAATTCTCCGGTTTGAACGGCTTCGTTAACATCTGGATTGTTTTCCAGATATTCTTGTTCGTTGTAGGCGAGGTTGGGAGAGCGATTTTCTTTGCAGCCAAACTTGAGGAAATGTTCTAGTCCGCTTTCAAAGTTTCCATTGGCGATCGCCTCTTTGACATCGGCATTACTTTCTATATAGAACGTGGCATCAAATCCAGCGATGATTTTCCGTTCCTCTTTATATCCAAATTTGTAGGCGTGTTGTAACCCACTCGTGAATAAACCCTGTTCGACAGCTTCCGCAACGTCCGGGTTTTCCGCTAAATATTCTTCTTCATCGCAATAAGCGGTAACCAGTTCTTTGATTTCCGGATCGACATCGGCATCGTCGTCGATTTCCATTTCTTCGGTATCATCCACCGCTTCGCCATCATCAACGGTTTCAGTATCCTCTACCGCTTCGCCATCATCCACGGCTTCGGTATCATCTACCGCTTCGCCATCATCAATGACATCTTCACCGTCATCACCAATCACATCATCCCCTTCATCGGTGGTGACTTCTCCATCCTCGGCAACATCATCACCTTCATTGGTGGTGGGGACTTCGCCTTCTGCAACTTCTTCGACTTCTTCGACTTCGGGTTCGGTTTCGGCAACGGGTTCTTCTGGGGTTTCCTCGGGTTCCGGCACGACTTCAGTTAATGTGGTGGGTGCGATCCCTTCGAGTTTGCTGCTGCCTTCGCGATCGTCGGTTCCCACACTGGTGAGGCGTAATCCCAGACTTTGACCTAAAAACTGATCTAAAGTCAAGGTTTCGGATTCGTGGGAAAGAGTAAAACTGGTAGTCGTAATATCGTCTGTGCCGATTCCAGAGGTGCCAATTTCTACGTTACCCTCAAAGGATCTGGGGGTAACCGTCGCATCTTGACTAATACTTCCACTCGATCCAAAGGCGGAATTGGTAACGTTACTGCCGGAGATTTGCAATCCGCTGAGTAAAGAATCATCGGCTAAGTTGAAGAATACTCCTCGGATGTCTGCCATCGGTGTGACATCTTGGACGGTGACGTTAATGCCAGCAGGAGTTTCTTCGAGAATTAGTTTGCCACTGGCTGTATCTCCAGTGAAGCTACTAACTTCGACGGCGATCGTTTTGGGTGCGGCTGTTTCTTCGGTGCTGGTGGTGGTAACCGGGGTAGTTTCTTCGGTAGTTTCTTCTAGGATGGAATCTTCAGGATTCATAGTATATCTCCGTAAGTTAATGCAAACAATAGCTGGTGTTGATGATGCCTTCTTGGGTCAAAGGCGCTTAACAATCCCTCCACTGATTTCCATTCTCAGGAGGGGACGGTTTAATAAAATTTGAGGTTCCCGGTTTCAGGATTTGGGGGCGATCGCCTCTGGTTTTCTCTCGTCTTTTTACGAACTATCCCTAATTTTTGGTAAAAAACAAATGTTCATTTTTTTTGACTATCTCAATCCAGTTTTTAGATGTAATCTTGGGCTGCTTTTCCCATAAAGCCAATAGAGTTTAGTTTCAGGTGCTAATTGTTATTTACAATATTTTTCCTTTATTTTCCTGGTCTTAGCTTACCCTAAAAATCTGGTGTATCTCTCCGCAATTACACGGAAATTCTTGTTTTTCTTCATCAAGATTTAATTGGCTTAAACCCCACAAAAAAAAGTTGTTATAATAAATTACAACAACCATAAAGTTATCAGGAATTCATGATTTAATCCTGACTTGAAATTAGGAGTTTATTTGAAGTTTAAGCCTGATTAGGTATCTGACCATCGCGGGGGAGGGAAAGCCTGGGTCAAAGGAGTTAGTTTCATAAAAATAGGCGAATCGGCCAACCGAGGATAAAACTTTAGGATTAGGGACAGTTTGAACAAGAATCTGAAAAACATTCGGATGGATGTACAGATGGAGGTGAATATAGCCGTTAGACAGAAACTCTATGTTTTCCCACGGGGACTCACCAGCACTCTATAGTGATTAGATTTCAAAGACTTGGGTTTTGTTCCCAGCTTGGAAACTCTGATCGAGATTCGGGGAATGGCATGGTAAATGTCGGCCAATCTGAAAAGTGGGACCTCTGGTCAAAACTCCATACGCCAGGAACTTCTCCACCTTCCGAATGGTTACCCAGGGTACTGCGATCGATAACGAAGACATCTCCACCGGATCCACCCGTCAGGGGATCGTCACCGGATCCACCATTCAGTAAATTGTTGCCGCTGCCACCAATCAAGATATCATTGCCGGTCCCAGCAAGCAGGGTGTCGTTACCTTCTCCACCCTCTAGGGAGTTGTTGCCTGAAACTCCAAACAGGAAGTCATCGCCACTGTCTCCGATCGGGGTATCGTTACCGCGACCCCCAGTCAGGGTGTCGTTACCTTCTCCACCCATGAGCATATTATCGGAGACATCATCAGCTTCATCGGTGACATCATCACCATCATCGGAGACATCATCAGCTTCATCGTTGAGTTCATTGACGAAAATAAAGCCATTAGCGCTTCTTAATTCATCAAAGACTTTGAGGTCAGCAATGAGCAGGTCGTCACCATCCCTACCCGAAATAGAGTCACTTTCTTGTCCCCCAATGAGAGAATCATTTCCGCTGCCTCCTTCAATCAGGTTATTGCCACCCACTCCAAAGATGAGGTCGGAAAGGTCGTTTCCGGTGAGGGTATCGTCGCCATTACCACCGATGAGAATATCAATGACTGAAGTCGCTTCTAGGAACACCCCCTCTTCACTGTCGGAAACCAGCACATTGCTGTCGGTTTGGTCAATCTCGTCGATATTACGGATAACGAGTTTCCACACTGCTTTCAATAATGTTAGCTCGATAAAATTCACGATATGAAATAATCAGAATCAGGGTTTTTAATCCCGGAAATTGAGGAATATTATCTAGCTGCTTACTAATATTAACGGTGCGTTTTTCAGCTCGCCCATGTCCAACATTGTTTGATTCATGAGTCTGAATTGCTTCAAAATTTTCTTGGACTGCTTCAAGTAGACCCGATTGGTTCCCTTTGAGCGCACCGATGTAGTCATTTCCACTCTCTATAATGATTTGAGCAGTTTTTTTTTGACTGATTGCATCAAAAGCAAATACCACCCCCTTGATAGCTAGGGTTTTGATAAACTCAATTAAAGCCGTGATTTCGTTAGTTTTTGAATCAAATTGATAGGGGTCGAGAATTAACCCTCGTTCTACGATGTAGGCACTTACTAACATCATTGCTGGGTGAGAATCTACATCAGGGTTGTCATTGATGGCTTCATAAGAGCCTCGTAAAACTTTGCTATCGACTGCAATGGTTTCGCTCTCTATCGGCTCAATTCAAAAAAAGCGAGATAGGCAGCCTGAATATTTTTTTACACCAATTTGTAGTAACATTCGTCGAATTGTACTCTAGGAGGGTAAGCGGTTTTTCTCAGGTTTAAACAATTCCACCAGCTCATCAGGGTAGGACTTTAACCAATTTTTAATCGCTAGAGATCCACGATTTACCGCAGCAACACAAAGGGTAAATAAGGCTATTTATATGCTTTTTTGATGCCGCATTCCGGCTTGAGGACGGCAATCCTCTAGCTCTGCAAATGCTTCAAAAATGGCGATTTCGGACATCTTGACCTAACTTCAAGAGTGAGATTACTCTGTTGTTTTATCACGTCTTGCATTAGAATGAAATAGCCCTGCTCCCAAGACGCTGTAGCAAATTCAGCCTCCATTTGTAACACTTCCGCTTGATATTCAGGATCCTGTGCCATTTCTGCAAGTTCTGCATCAATTTCTGCTCGCTTCAGTGCCGCTAATTCCCGACGAATCGCCTGCATAATAAATTCATCGCGGCTTTTGGCTTTTCCTTGTTGCACAGCTTTATCCGTTGCTTCTAGCAAATGTGCAGGAAGACGGATGTTTGTGTTAATGATAGGACTTGACATGAACCTTCCTCCTAAGCTATCTATTTAGTTTAAATCATTGAGCCGAGCAGTGCCAAGGGGAGGGATTAGTATCGGGCGGTATCCTGAAACAATCGACCGTTTCTCGACTTTCCTAGCGAGCAAGATGCTCACACTCCTAATCTGTAACTCCTGAGTCCTGGAACCGATATTTTCCAAATTATCTCTCCCAAATCTCTCTCCTAAACTCTCGCTACAACCGCAGTTTGTTGTCGATATCGATAATAAGCGGCACAAGCTCCTTCTGATGAAACCATTGGTGCACCGAGGGGATGTTCTGGGGTGCAGCGTTTGCCAAAGGCTTCACAATCATGGGGTTTCTTAACCCCTTGCAGGATTAATCCACTCATACAGTCGGGGGATTCTTCGCTCTGAATTCCGGTTAAATCAAAGCGGTTTTCTGCGTTAAATTGAGCATATTTTGGTTTTAAGTTTAATCCGCTTTGGGCAATTTCTCCAATGCCTCGCCATTGTCTGGGGACGATTTCAAAGACTTCTTTGAGGATGTTTTGGGCGGGTTGGTTGCCTTCTTTTCTAACGGAACGACTGTATTGATTTTCGACTTGTGCTTGTCCGGATTCGAGTTGTTTGATACACAGATAAATCCCTTGTAAAATATCGACGGGTTCAAATCCGGTAACGATGATGGGGACTTGATATTTGGGGGCGATCGCCTCGTATTCGGTGTACCCCATAATGGTGCAAACATGACCCGCCGCTAAAAATCCTTGCACTTTGCGGTGGGGTGCCGATAAAATCGCTTCCATTGCTGGAGGCACTAACACATGGGAGACTAACATGGAAAAGTTCGGAATGTTTTGTTGCGCTGCCTGATAAACAGCCATCGCCGTTGCTGGTGCAGTGGTTTCAAATCCCACGCCGAAAAATACGACTTGTTTGTTAGGATTCTCTTGGGCAATTTTTAGGCAATCTACTGGCGAATAAACGATGCGAATATCGCCGCCGGTTGCTTTAATACTTAGCAAGTCTTGAGCGGTGCCAGGAACGCGCAACATATCCCCAAAGGAACAGAAAATCACCTCGGGATGGGAGGCAATGGCGATCGCCCGATCGATGAGTGCGATCGGGGTAACACAGACGGGACAACCGGGACCATGAATTAAGGTAATGTTGTCTGGCAACAGTTCATCAATGCCAAATTTGACGATCGCATGGGTTTGACCCCCGCAAATTTCCATAATCGTCCAGGGACGAGTGGTTATACGGGCGATCGCCTTGGCGCAATCTTGAGCCGTCGTAGCATCGCGATATTCATCTACAAATTTCATAATTTGTCATTTGTCATTTGTTGTTTGTTGTTTGTCATTGGTCCTTGGTTGATGGGGAAGAGACGGGAGATGGGGGAGAGACGGGAGATGGGGGAGAGACGGGAGATAGGGGAGATGGGGGAGAGACGGGAGATGGGGGAGAGACGGGAGATGGAAACGACTGAAGTCGTTACTACAAACATCTTTCCTATCTTTCCTATCTTTCCTATCTTCCCTATCTTCCCCATCTTCCCTAGATAGGGAAGAGACGGGAGAGACGGGAGATGGGGGAGAGACGGGAAATGGAAACGACTGAAGTCGTTACTACAAACAGCTTCCCTATCTTCCCCATCTTCCCTATCTTCCCTATCTTCCCCATCTTCCCTATCCTCCCTATCTTCCCCATCTTCCCTACCTTCCCTACCTCTCCCCGCTTCCCTACTGTCTAACTCACAGCAGTTGGAGTCGCCGGGACATTGCTACCGTTGTTGTGTTCGAGGGAATGTGAGGCATCTCCCACATAAATCCCGAGTGCGCGTGCGGTTTGTACCATAAATCCATCAGGATCAACGGGAGAGGCACAGCGTTTTTCTTGGTGGCACTGTCGGACGAGTTGAATCACTAAGTCTAAGGGTTTGCTTTCGACTTTGCCGCCTTCCCAGACCACTAAGCGGTTATAATGTCCTTGTTCGATTAACTCAACCGCTTTGATGCCAAAGGCGGTGGCTAGGATGCGATCGAAGGAGGATGGGGTCCCGCTACGTTGTAAATGACCCAGAACCGTTACCCGAGTGTCGATTTCGTCTAACCCGCAAAATTCGGGGCGATCGAGGGAACAAAGTTTCTGGCTGTAGAGTTTAATTTGTTGCGCTACATAGTCGCCAATATTGCGATGCTGTCGCCGATCTTCATGTTTGACCCCTTCGGCAACGACGACTAAGGCAAATTTGCGCTTATCTTGACGCAGGGTGGCAATTTTATCGCAAATTTGGGCGATCGCCTTCTCATCCAACACGGGAGTCAGTTCCGGAATTAAAATCACATCGGCACCCCCAGCAATTCCCGCGTGGAGTGCCAAATGTCCCGCATCCCGTCCCATTACTTCCGCTACCATGACTCGTTCATGACTCGCGGCAGTAAAGGTGAGGTTGTACAGCGCTTCGGTAACCGTATCCACAGCAGTCTGGAATCCGACTGCACGTTCGGTAAAGGGGACGTCGTTATCGATGGTTTTGGGAACCCCGATCATATTCCAATTGCCTTTGACCGCCAAATCATAGATAATGTCTAAGCTGCCATCGCCCCCGATCGCCACCAAGCCATCGAGTTTTAAGCGTTGATAGCCTTCTAAAATCTGTTGAGCCACTTCTGGTTTTTCTGTATCCCCTTTACTCAGACTTCCCAGAACACTACCACTGAGAAATTGCAGCACGTCAAGACCCTGTAACAATCCAGGGATATCATAACCATGCTCGTTTAATTTCATGTCCTCCGGTTGGCGAGTTCCGTTGGCAACATCGATAAATCCGTCGGTGCCGTAGGGAATGCCATAGACTTCCCATCCCTTGCGGGAAGAGCATTTGACCACAGCTCTAATTACAGCATTCAGACCGGGACAGTCGCCGCCACTGGTGAGGATACCAATTCTTTTTTTTGCGTGTGTCATAGTGCGTTTACCTGTTCACTCTCCTAATTTATTCCGAACTCCCTGCACTGAAAAAGTAACCGCGATCGCTTTTTTATTTTAACTTTATGTTTCCCCTTCAATTTTAGCAAATCGACCCGATCTTTTTCATTGCTCTATCAGGGAAATTTCACATAGAACCTAGCGTGCGTTAGCTTAGTTTGCAAGGGTCTCTCTTGAGCGAAAAACTTGGATCGTGGGGAAGACGCTTGCACCGCACAATCTTTGACCAGTTGTTTTGATGAGTACACCATTGAGGGATGATTCCTTGGACAATTCAGCCCAGGCTTCTGCCCCCCAATATTCCCCTCTTTTATGTCATTTTTTCGCTCTCTCGTAAATTCTATAACAGTTTCTCCGATGCCAGCTTAAATACAGATTTTTTTTATAAATTTACGGCAAAGTAATTTTATGCTATAATTGAAGGCTAGTTAAAAAAATGTTGAGAATTCTTGACCATTGCCCACTGGAAAAAACACCCCAGCCCCTCAGCATCACGGCAATTCACCTCTGTTCTGGACTCTCCCCAACTGCCGCTCCACTCCTCTAGGCACGAAAAACTCCCAGGAGCAGCAGCAACCCAAGCCGATCATAGATTGTCCCTGTATTATCCCCGGGTTATCAATCACCAGTTACCCATTGCCTGTATCGGTTGTTGGAGCAATTCGCTTCACCTCCGGGACGATATTTGTTAACTATCCCTCACTTTTGGTCGAGTTCTCTAGCAAAAAATTAGAGGACAGAATCCACGATAATCCCGGACAATCCAAGTGGTTTCCTCCCGAGGGCAGGTCCTTTCCCCCCAAGTTTAACTGTTCTGGTACTATAATAAGTGGTTTTGCTCTATTTATCCCTGAGAAATGAACCCTATCAATACTCCCCTTACTGAACAACTAGCGGAACTCACGAATCGATTATTTTGGCTGAGTGAATCTGAGTTCCCCTTCCAGGTGATTACTTGGGATACGGATAGGATATCCAGTGAGCAATTACTCAAACTGACTTATCACCCCCCAAATACCCCAGTTAAAACCCTCGGCATTGATGAATTCTTCGCGCCTGCACTAGAAGGTCTCGGCAGCTTTAGTTATCTTTTAGATCAAAGCCTAATCGGAAGATATCGTACCCTCTACAACTACCTCACTTATTATTTGCACAATATCAAAGTGTATCAAGTTGGCACGTATCCCCTTTATATTTATATCATGGGGCTCACTCGTGACGAAAATTTAGCGGGGATCGCTACCCAAGTCATTGAAACTATCCCCCAATCATCCAGAATTTACCCGACATAAGGGGAGAAAGGGAGTTAAGCTGTTCGGCATTGAAACTGGATAATTTGAGCGAGTACAGGCAACATCTTACAACTCCCCAATCTCCCCAATCTCCCCAATCTCCCCCATCTTCCCCATCCTCCCAATCTCCCCCATCCCACTCTATTCCGATCGCTCTTGCTGCAACAACTCCTCTTTAGACTCCCCCCAGTAAGCGCTATAGGTCCAGGTTTCCCGGTTACCGCTGGTTTCTAAAGTCCAGCGAAAAATGGCTGATTTCGGATTAACTCCGACTTCAATCAGCTTGGCACCCATATAATATTCCATCTGGCGTTTTTTCAAGTCTTTAAATGCTGGGGGTTTTCGACTATCCCAACTTTGGGACATTTGTGCTTTTGTCGGCCTTGCCATTGTCCTTCTCCGGTTCTCTTGTGGTACGGGTATCCAACTCTTAATTTAGAATACCAATCTTTCTACTCTTAGCACGAGCACGGGACTGTTTTAAAGCTTAGTCAGCTTGGAATCACCCGTGCAACCCCTGATTTTATACAAATTCCCCCTTGGCAATGGCGATCGCCTTGCCGCCAACGGATACAGAAATCTCTCCGTCCTCTTTATGCGCCTTCAATAATAACAGCGACGGTCTCCCCATTTCATATCCCTGTTCCACTCGCAAATCAATCCCCCCCTCTCCAAAATATCCATACTCCACGAGATATCCCGCCAAACAACCATTCGCACTCCCGGTTGCCGGGTCCTCGGGTACCCCTAAATAATCCGCAAACATTCTGGCACTAAGATCATTTTCCGGTTTGTTCGTCTCGGGACAAAACAGAAAAATACATTTAGCCTCAGTTCCCTCGATTAATTTAAAATACTTATCTCGATTGACTTTGGCCTTTTTTAATGCTGCATGAGTTTTCAACGGCACAATTAGAAAAGGAATCCCCGTCGAAACCTCTCGAATCGGAAACCGCGAATCCAGATCCCCAACTTCTAAATTTAAAACCTCTGCCACCCGTTCCCCTTCAATTATCTGATGGAACGTCGGCGGTTTTTGCTGCATCCACAAAATATCCACTGTCTCTTGTTGATAGTGCAGAGTCACTGGAATTTGTCCGATCGCCAGATTCAAATTAACCCGTTCTACCGGCTGTTGAATTATCTCTCGCTGAATAATAAAAGCAGTACCTAAAGTCGGATGACCGGCAAAAGGTACTTCTTGGGCCGGAGTAAAAATCCGGACATCATATCCCCCCTCTCGTTGCTCCGACGACAACACGAACGTGGTCTCGGAATAATTCATTTCTTTAGCAATTTGTTGCATCTGCTCCCCAGTAATACCAAGGTTTCCAGTAAATACAGCAAGCTGATTGCCCTGGTATTTTTCTTCTGCGAAAACATCAACAATGTAAAAATTAAGCTTTTCCATTTTTTCCTAGGTTGCAGATTTCGTTACAGTTAGCTCTCACCGGGGATCGTAGTCCATTGCGGTCTCTATCTGAGGACCGAATCGATCCCCAAACCCACTTGATCTCTGAGAGAGTTCGGGATATGGTATTAGGAATTCGCCCAAATGATCAATTTGTTGACCTCTTAATAACAACGCTTATGCCATTGATGGGACTGGTCTGGATGACCTGCTGTTTGAGCGGGTTGCTTGCATACAGCCCAGGATTAGGGAATGCCTCCATTGCCCTCAAAAATCCGCTGTCACTGCAAGCTTTATCCGGTTTGAGTCATCGGTGGGACCTTCCTCACCGGCTTGTCCGAGGCAGTAATGTCCCGGTGAAAAAGCACCGCCCTCGGTTGAAATTCCAGGGCGCTTCCGGTGAGCGTCGGCTGTTTGCTAACCGGGTTCCAACTAGCGATCGCCCGGGAAAACCCCGCCCAGGTAACTCCAGAGACAGCCAAATTGTCACAACAGTGTTCAACTGGGACAATCGCCCTCAAAAGGGAAAATGCACGGTTGATCCACCTGTAACGAATTCTAGTCCCAGTAAAGCTTTGGGACAACAAAATTTTCTCTCAACTCCACAGGATTTGCCGGAAAAAGCCACCCTGATTAGCAGTGAACCTTCCCAGAAGTCGAAAAAATCCACCCCGGGAATGGGACAACTTTTGTCTAATTTCTTCCCTGAAAACTCCTTAGATGGAGAACCCAAACCCAGCCTGGACCCATCGGTTCAGGTGAAAGCTGTCTCCGTTGCTCCGGGTCCCTCTCGCCCCATGACCCGAGTCAATTGGTGGCAGTCCCGGCATCTCTTTGGATTGGGACAACTCGTTTCCTGGTCCTCAGAGAAAACCCCAAAGCAGATTGTCTTCACGAAACCCTCTGAGTTTCAAGTGATGGTTCAGGGATATGAGGTTGCACAATTACCCGATCGCATCCAAGCTGACTTGTTCGCTCACCGGATCCAAGACTGGTTACAGCAGAGCGATCGCGATCCCGCACAACTCACCCCCACCACCCTCAACGGTGTTAGAGCCATCCAAGGGGGCGATCGCACCTTACTACTGATGTCCGAGGATGTCGTCGAGTCTATCCCCCGTAACCAGGACCTGCTCACCGTGGAATGGACCAACAATCTCCGCAAAGCCTTAGGCGCTGAACCCTTACCCATCGCCGAAGCACAAGCGCAGATGTACGGGTTAGTCGAGACCCCCCGAAAACTTCAGGGAACCGCCTCTTGGTACGGCCCTTATTTTCACGGTCGTCTCACCGCCAACGGCGAAACCTATGACCAAGAAGACATGACAGCAGCGCATCCCTCCTTACCCTTCGATACCTATCTCAAAGTCAAAAATCTTCAAAATGGCAAAATGGTCATCGTGCGGATTAACGATCGCGGCCCCTATATACCCCCCCGTAATTTAGACCTCTCCCTCGGTGCCGCCAGGGTTCTAGGCAGTGAAGAAACCGGCGTTATCTCCTATGAGGCCACATTTATGAAACCCACCCCCTCGAAGGTGAAGTGAGTTGTCATTGGTCATTGGTCTTTGGTCATTTGTCATTTGTCATTGGTCATTGGTCATTGGTCATTGGTCATTTGTCATTGGTCATTGGTCATTGGTTGATAGGGAGGATGGGGGAGGATGTTCAACGTCACGACTGGAGGCGTTCTCTTAGTTCGTAGTAACGACTGAAGTCGTTACCGCGTTACTTGGCTAAAGCCAAGTAACGCACCCCTGTTGCGGATCCTCCAGTTCCGAAACAGGCGCTTAAGCCCCTTATGGTGGGAGTCACGGCTTGAGCGAAGAAACGACTGAAGTCGTTACTACGAACAGGGGAGTACGACTGAAGTCGTTACTACGAACAGGGGAGTACGACTGAAGTCGTTACTACGAACAGGGGAGTACGACTGAAGTCGTTACTACGAACAGGGGAGTACGACTGAAGTC
>NZ_JAMXOT010000008.1 GCF_024220515.1 Oscillatoria sp. HE19RPO | reverse complement strand
AATCCCGATGGTTAAGCACCTAACAAGACTGTATGACGCCGCGCAGGCGGGCTTTGTCCGTGTAGCCCCAGGCTTTCCTAGCGGAACGCTCATAGAACAGCCTGCGGGTTTTTTGGGGATTTTATTTTTTGGAGTTCCCTTATTGGTTGGCGGAGTGGCTCTACTGAGTTATGTAGAAAGCCGCAATACTCAAGACATCGACCTGATTCTGGCTCGATCCGATCTCGATGCTTTACCAGAAGTTGTTATCAATGATGAAGATAAGGATTTTATACAGGGTCTATTTGACCCATTGCAGATCGACATTTTTTTAACCCAAAACAAGCTATTCAAGGAAGTTTTAGAACAATTTTCGATAGATAGACAATTTGGAAGTCGCATTATTCGGTGTGCCACAGTGGAAGGACTTGTGCTGCTGAAATGCTATGCCCTACCGTCTCTTTATCGACAGGGGCAATTTAGCCGAGCCAGTATTTACGAAAACGACATTCTTCTCCTCCTATTAAACTATTCGGTAGATGTTGAGAGCCTGCTAAAAATCCTGTCTGCCCATCTCCTACCCAGTGACCTGACAGAAGTGGGCGCGATCGCCGATGAAATTCAAAGCCGAATTCGGCGATTTTCCACCCAACAGCGATCGCTGACTGATGAGTAAAGAAGGGGAGTAGGTCCAGCCCCGATGTATCGAAGGTTGCCCGTCAATTCATCGCAGCGAACCAAGCGCCCTGGCTGTCCTCATGAGAAGTTTGAAGATCGAGAATTACCCCGCGACTACTCGTCGTCCCCATCGTAGGAACACCCCCACAGCAACAAGGTCTCACTATCCCATACCTCTGTCCCCAAGGTATCCCTGTCCATGAGGGCCTGGGCTTGCTTGCCGATCGCCTCTTCACTCAGTTCAGCCAAAGCACTGGGCAGTTGACCCGTAGGAACGCGGTCAACTGGCTGCTGGGGGTTGGGGGAGATGTTTTTTTTGTTCATTGGAGTTTTACCTCTTTTGTTAGGTTTACAGTTTGACCGCTTGGGGTGGTCAGTCCCTTCTTGTTGTCAAGAAGCCTGTTTGTGCTGCCCGGTAGCGGTGGGCGAAGCACAAAAATTCTGGTTTGGGTCTGGGAGGGGGGTAGATTCTCCCCCCTTCGGTGGGTGTCAGATATAGTAATACAAATTCAGATTCTGAAGGGTGTTTTGTTGAATTTCATCCTCTAACAAAGCAATACACATTCTGCGAGTTGGTGGTTGTTGATAATAAGCATGGACTTCTTTAATCACCTCAGTGACCTTGAAATGATTCAAAAAATCACCTAAATCATCCAAATAATAATAGATTTTTCGGGCTGAGTTTGCTTGTGACAGTCCAACAGCAATTGTACTGCAACTATCAATAGAAAATATTTTCTCCAACAGAGGTGGTGATAAGACAGATTGTAATCGAGCCTGCACCTTTTTTGGTTGCCATTGATTTTGATTGATCAAGGGATAAACCTCTATATTGCTAACGCCATTCAAATTCAAATCAAAATTGATATGCAAAGGATTACCAAATAGTAAATTTTTGGCATCTTTTACTAAGCTTCTATCATTAAGTAACGAAATTGCAGCTTCTTGCTGTTCTGGACAAGTTGTTGTCAGAGCTAAATCAATAGAGGATTCACTCGGTTCTTGCCTCAGATCAACTCCGATCATAAAACCATCTGATTTTTCATAGTCAAAGTCTTCATTGAAAAAGCGATTACACAATGCATAATCTAATTTCAGATCTGTTTTTGCTGAGATTCGCTCAAGGAAATCATAAATCAGCTTGAGCTGAGTTGGATCTCCAAAATCACACCCCATGCAAAAACGAGCTGGATATAAACGATCCTGCTTAATCTTGCAAGATATTTCGATAAGTATGCTTCTTGGATCAATTTTATTTTCTAATTCATAAATAAGTTGTTCAAATAGATGAAACCCGTATAAATTATCACAGCCAAATATATGAATTTGTTGGTGGATAAAATACAACTTTTCTGTTACACAAGATGACCTATCATCACTAATAATTCGAGTCATTGAAATCCCTCTGTTAATTCATATTTATTCAACACAATGCCGAGAAAACCCAGAACTTTTAATCCCGGATACGCTTACCATGTGACAACCCGATGCAACAATCGAGAATTCAAACTGCAACGGCAACACTGTCGAGAAGTATTCCTCTATGCGATTAAAAAGGCTTTGGAGAAATACAACTTTAAACTCTATGCGCTGTGCATTATGAGCAATCACGTCCATTACCTCATCGAACCGAAACAGCCGCAAGATTTGCCGAAAATCATGCATTTTCTCAATTGGTACACGGCGATGTGCTTTAACCGAATGCTCAACCGCACGGGACACTTTTGGGAAAAGCGCTATTTTGCCGAAGGGTTTCCGGCTAGTGACAAAGACCGAGCATTGAATACCCTGCGCTACATCCACGGCAATCCCAAAGCGGCGAAAATGCGATTCCTACGGAACGCTACGCGAACGACCTTTTTCTACGAGTTCAGCAACTACGGCAGTTATGAAAAACTCACCGATGATGGCTTGACCCAGTGGCATCCGGCTTTCTTGCAGTTGGGGGCAACTTTGGAGGATTGCGCTCGAAAATATCGGGGATTTTGCAACCGCTACAAACCCAAAAGCAAGCCCGCGAAAAAGTGTCATTGGGGTTCAAGGCTACTGGCGGGGATGAAAGCTGAACGTCAGTCTTCTTCTCGGGGTCGGGGGGAGAGGGGCAGAGGGAGTGATGCTCCCTCCACCCCTACGGCGTGCCAGGTATCGGAAAGCCGTTGAGGTATCGGCAGTTGCCCGTCAATTCATCAAGGCGAACCAAGCGCCCTGGCTGACCTTACGAGAAGTTTGAGGATCGAAAACGGTTGTGGTAGAATTACCCCGCGACTACTCGTCGTCCCCATCGTAAGAACAGCGATCCACCAAGAAGCCGCCCAAGGCCTGGGCTTGGGAGCCGAGGCTTTCTTCACTCAATTCAGCCAGAGCCGTGGGCAGTTGACCCGTAGGAACGCGGTCAATGGGCTGTTGGGGGTTGGGGGTGATGTTTTTCTTGTTCATTGGAGTTTTTCACTCATTGATTAGGTTTACAGTTTGACCACTTGGGGCGGTCAGTCCCTTCTTGGTGTCAAGAAGCCTGTTTGTGCTGCCCCGTAGCGGTGGGCGCGGCACGAAAATTCGGGTTTGGGGTAGCACCCCATTCAGTCCAACAAAACTATGGGTCGGGGGAAGAGGGGCAGAGGGAGTGATGCTCCCTCCACCCCCTACCGCGTGCCAGGTTAGGACAAGCCCCGAGGTATCGGCAGTTGCCCGTCAATTCATCGCGGCAAACCAAGCGCCCTGGCTGTCCTCACAAGAAGTTTGAGGAAGTGTCGATTTGGTCTGTGGTAGAATTACCAGGCGACTACTCGTCGTCCCCGTCATAGGAACAAAAAGGAACCATCGGAAATGCAGCAGCAAGGGCTTGCTCGCCGATCGCCTCTTCACTCAATTCAGCCAAAGCACTGGGCAGTTGACCCGTAGGAACGCGGTCAATGGGCTGTTGGGGGTTGGGGGAGATGTTTTTCTTGTTCATTGGAGTTTTTCACTCATTTGTTAGGTTTACAGTTTGACCCATTAGGGCGGTCAGTCCCTTCTTGTTGTCAAGAAGCCTGTTTGTGCAGCCCCGTAGCGGTGGGCGCGGCACGAAAATTCTCGTTTGGGGTAGCACCCCATTCAGTCCAATAAAACTCTGGGTCGGGGGAAGAGGGGCAGAGGGAGTGATGCTCCCTCCACCCCAACCGCGTGCCAGGTTAGGACAAGCCCCGAGGTATCGGCAGTTGCCCGTCAATTCATCGCGGCGAACCAAGCGCCCTGGCTGACCTCACGAGAAGTTTGAGGATCGAAAAGGTCTGTGGTAGAATTACCCCGCGACTACTCGTCGTCCCCGGAATATGAACACATCGGAATCATCGGAAATGCAGCAGCAAGGGCTTGCTCGCCGATCGCCTCTTCACTCAATTCAGCCAAAGCACTGGGCAGTTGACCCGTAGGAACGCGGTCAATGGGCTGTTGGGGGTTGGGGGTGATGTTTTTCTTGTTCATTGGAGTTTTTCACTCATTGATTAGGTTTACAGTTTGACCACTTGGGGTGGTCAGTCCCTTCTTAGGTGATAAGAAGCCTGGATAGTGCTGCCACTGTAGTGATGGGCGCAGCACGAAAATTCTCTTTTGGGGTAGCACAAAATTCAGTCAAACAAAACTCTTCGTCTTGACTTTTGATTTACCGAATATCCCCAATCGTGGAGGAATTTGGACTATTTGTCAGTCCCCAAAATGGGGAGATTGAGGGGGCAAACAAAAATTAAAATTAACGAATGCAACTAGGTATTACCTTTGTTGAAAATATTAGCATAAATCTCACTATTGTCAATAGGCTTTTCGATTTATTTATCTTTGATAGACTTCAGGTTTTAGACAAATTAAACAGTTAGAAAATTGGCGCGATTACAACATCGCGCACTCATGTTCTTGGAACGTCCTATAACCGTCATCAGTTAGCTTTCAGCCCCGACTGAAACATTATTAAATAAAAATGAAAACATTAAGATTGATTCACTTCAGAATCTCCATCATGATAAATGCGGTTATTTCTACTTAAAACGGCATCGCCATCGGGTTCATTTCAGTTTCCAGAGTCGGAGTTTCCCGCCAACCCAACTGAACCGGCACATCATAAAGCCGCCCCGGCCCAAACCGCGACCAAAAATGACGCATTCCCGGCACAATCACCTTGACCACATTCAAACCAATATCCGGGCGAGTTTGATCCAGCACCAACGTTTCTAACCCCGCCGCCCGCACAATTTCCACACAGGTAATCACATCCTCGCGAATGTCATTCCCCCAGCGTTTTGGATAGTCCTGCATCGTTTTCAGAGGTTGAGCAGCATCAGGAGCCAAATAGGGCTGATTCTCTAAAGTCGCTTCCAAGAGCCAAAGTTTGGCATCGCCATCCAGTTGTTCATCCGGTACTTTGTCCAGTTCTAAGCCCAACTGATTCACCTCCGTCAGGGCGCGGAGAATGGCAATGGTCGGGTCGAGGTGCGCCCCAAAACCGAGAATCAACCGTTCCGAATTGCCCACCTTGCGCCGCGACACTCCAGCAAAAGCAGAAATCCCCAAATCTGCCGTCAAATCCAACACCCACAAATCCCGGTCATTCTCCCCATAAAACTGTTGCAACTCCAAAAAGTAAGGCTCATCAAAACTGCTCAAATCCACCGCCGGACGACGCAAGCGGTTATACCACCACAGCGCCACACTGTCCCGTTCCACCAGTTCCAGAAACCCTTGTAAAATCGCCTCCTCCAGGGTGTTACCCGCCGCGTTGCCGTTGGAGTCAGCCTTACAAAAGCGTTGACCTTTCGGAATCGGATAGTTGTAGTAACAAAAAGCCGTGGGTAAGTATTTGTGACACTGTTCCGTTAGCGACCAAACCGGAGTCCAGTCAATGCTTTGGTCAGGGTCAAAGCGTTGGGGAATCCAGTCATGGGCCGCTTGGCGATTTTGATTAATCTCCTCACGGCGGGCAAATTGGCTGTCACTAATACAGAGACAATCCTCAGGATTGATGGCAACCTCCCCCAACTCCGCGAACGTCGCCTGCTTGCGCGGTTCGTCGCCCTGGTAAATGCCCGAATAACGCTCCACCGCCTCACAGAAACCACTAGCGCGGGATTGGCTGTCGGTTTTGCCCTTGCCCGAACTCTTATGTTTCAGGGTGCTCCGGAGTCCCCGCAGGGAAGTCGCACCCCCAAAGGCGTGACCTGCCCGGTAGGTATGCACCAAAGGGTTCGCCGGGTCGGTGACGCGCACCAATTCCGTCACCACTCCCGTAATCGGACTGATTAAATGCTCATGTTGCTGTACCGTTTGGGCCGGAGTGAGGGCGCGGTGACCGCCATCGCGGGTGAAGTGTTTCTGGCGAGATTCGAGAACCACAGGCTCAAACCCTCGACGTTGGAGGATTTCCGGGTCGCCACAGGTGGGGCATTGGGGGCGGCGGATGAGGCTGTGGGTTTTGAAGTCCAGGGTGCGCTGGTTGAAGGTGATTAATTTGCCCTCTAGGGTTGGGGAAGGCGTGGGGGACTGGGCAATAACAAGGGATTTGGCGATTTCAGTAGCCGCAAACTGAAGGGCCGTCTGCAAGGTCGAAGGCAAGGCGGCGCGGGCTGTGGGGAGGTAACTATTGACGGAGTGAGGGATGTTGCCGTTGGTTTGAGCAGCCGCGTATTTTTCCCGCTGCACCGAGGCTTCTACTTCCCGGTTGCCTTCCAGTCGCTGGGCGAGGCAGTGCCAGCAGCCCGTTTCTCCCGGTTTGAAGACTGGGCCCAGCCAGAGGACACTCCCTAGGGGTTTGACTAAAATCCAGGGTTGGCCGATTTGCACCTGATGGCGGTTGAGGGGGGCTAGGTCTGGGTTGAGGTAGTCGTCAGTGAGAACGATGGTGAGGGCGGAGTTGAGCGTATCACCGGATTGGTATGGAATACCTAACTCGCCCAGAGCAGCCCCGAGAATGTCAACCATACCCTCAGTAATGCGGTTTCCGACGGTTTTGAGGGTGACGGGTTGTTTCAGAGCTTGGGCAGCTACTTGGGGAGCAATACCTAACTCACTCCAGAAGGCGGCGACTTCCGGGGGCAGTTCCGGGGCGACTTCCGTGAGGTAGCCGGTTTCCGTAAGGCGATTTAATACAAAGTCGATGTAGTCAGCAGGAACCTCGCGATCGAGTTTTTCTACAATTTGGTCCCGGCTGTACTGCCCATCGAGGAATGGAATAATCTGACAGTAAAGCTGTCCCGTAAGGGCATGATTTTCTTGTTCCCCCAGGAGATAGACCTGTTTGGGGGGACAGATTTCGATGTGGTAGTGGGGTTTAATTTGGAATGTCATTTTGTGGGAATTATCACTATATAAAGATGCGGAGAAACCGGAGACAGAACTTACCCATTTGTGAAAGACCCCTAAATGTAGAGGCGATTCGAGAGTTCCATCGAACATTGATGAGCGAGGAGCAAGGGAGAGGGCGTGACGGGGTGCTTACAAGAGTAGGTTTTTTACTTCCGGTCCCCTCCCCTTAGCAAGGTCCGGGTTAGGGTGGGGTTCTTCTTGAGCGATTCCCTACGGGAGAGCTTCCGCTTACCGCCATTCCAAGCACTCATGAGAGGCGATCGCGCCTGTACGAGAACTCCTACAGTGAACTCCACCTCCGGTCCCCTCCCCTTGGCAAGGTCCGGGTTAGGGTGGGGTTCTTTTTGAGCGATTCCCTACGGGAGAGCTTCCGCTTACCGCCATTCCAAGCACTCATGAGAGGCGATCGCGCCTGTACGAGAACTCCTACAGTGAACTGCACCTCCGGTCCCCTCCCCTTAGCAAGGTCCGGGTTAGGGTGGGGTTCTTCTTGAGCGATCGCCATTCCACGCAATCATGAGAGGCGATCGCGCCTGTACGAGAAATCTCCACCCACTCATTCCTCTTGAAGCACGGTTAGCGGAGCTCTCCCGTAGGGAATCGCGCGTCAAGAGGACCCCACCCTAACCCTCCCCTTGCCAAGGGGAGGGGACCGGAAGTAAAAACATACTCTTGTAAGGTGACGGGGTGAGAACAAATCCGGTGGGTAAAAGTTGGTTTTCTTTCTTAGCCCGCGCAGGCGGGCTTCGTCCGTATAGCCCCAGGCTTCAGCCTGCGGGTTTTTACTTAGCCCGCGCAGGCACCGCTTCGTCCGTATAGCCCCAGGCTTCAGCCTGCGGGTTTTTACAGACTTAGGCCCAAATCCGCCCTCGGCGAAATGTCTTGCTATTGGGTTTAGCGCTCTTGGCGTGTTCCCGGGCATACTCCCACCAGTAGGAGTAGTCCTGTAGCCCCGTCATCGTTGTCGGGATGTAGGATTTTTGGGGTGCTGGGGGCAGCCCGGGTTCCGCAGGAGTGGGTGAAGTTTCCGGCTGAGGATCTGTGTTATTGGAGGTGTTTTTTTTCGCCATAATCGTCTCCGTATTCCTATAACAAAGGTAAAAATCGTGAAGGCTTTGGGGTTAGGGGATTGCAAAATATAAATCATTCAAACGTTTGTAGTAACCCCTTGACGGGGTTTCTTTAAAAGATGACTCAGTAACGGAGTCACTACGAACGTTTTGGATATTTTATGTTTTGGAGTTCCCTTAGAAAAACCGACCCATCGGAGCAAAGCCACCAAAGCCAGAGTGCATGACTTGGTTGTAGCTGCGATCGGCATAAACCGCTGGGTCATTGTAGTTAGCACCATGCAGCAGGTCCATCCGAATCTGGACCAAATCCTCGATCTCCCCATCCTCTAAATCCACAGCTAAAGCAGGTTGGGTGAAATGGGGTCGCTTGACGGGGGCGGCTTGTTTTGGAAATGCCATTGTGTTGCCTCAGTAGGGTTTGTAGATGGGGACTAGGGGTATTCCAAGCAATAAATCCTCCAAATTTGATGCGATCGCACCTAACAAAACTCTATTTAGCCCGCGCAGGCGGGCTTCGTTTGTATAGCCCCACCCTTTAGGGTGCAGGTTGTTTGGATATTTCATTTTTTGGAGTTCCCTAGGAGCGCTTAAGGTGGGAGAGGTGGCGGAAAAGTCAATTTTTCTCCTCCACCCCAAACTTGGAAGATTAATAAGGCGAAGACCAGCTCTTCACCTCGCCCAACGTCACCGGAATCAAATCGCTGACATCGATGGTAAAGCGGAAGATTTTCTTGGCCCGACGGCTGTTTTCCGGGTCAAAGAACTTCAACTTCACATCCCAGCAGTCGCTATCCATCCGGCAGAACGGGCTTTTCTCAACAGTGATGCTGTCGAGTTCCATCCCTTGAGCTACCGCTTGGCTAAAGGTCGAGGCCGCCTGGAAGGCATTGGTGACAGAGAAGTTGAGGGCACGGTCTTGGGAGGTAGTACCCAGGTTGCGCAGGTCATAGTAAATCCGGTTGAGGAAGCTATCCAAGGTGCGGCTCATCGCATCGCGATCGGCTCCTTCCGTCACCGCTTGTACTTCTGCAAAAGCGGCATTAACCAGGCTGTTCACCTTCCACCCGTAAACCCCGCGAGTGCTTTGGGTTTCGATAACCGGCACAACCTGCCCAGAGAACAGCTTCACCGTGCGTCCCGAGAGAACACCAGGAATACTCACCCGCTCAATGTAGTCGTCATCATTTTCCGGTTGGATTTGACCCGCCAAGAGTTCTTGCAGAGCCAGGTAGGTTTCCCGGGCAAAGGGTCCTTTAGGTTCGATCGCATAAACCGGAGTCAACTCAATATTGAGCGTCCAAATCAATGACCGAGCCTCGGAGATATCGCTGGCCAGGTAATCCACCATCTGGCGGGCATCGTAGGGGTTGGCCGGGACCATCACGCCCCCACCGAGCTCAAAGGCAGGCATCAGTTGCTTAAAGGTATCGCGGCGGGCTTCGGAACCGAAGTCATAGCCCAAAGTTCCCAAAGCATAAACCAATTGACTGGATGCGAGGTCGCTCGGTGCTTGGCTGGGGGTGACGGCGTTGGAACTATTAGCAGAAGTCATAGTGTTCAGTTGAGTTGGGGTAGAGGTGAACGATTGAACCCTGTTGCTGGGGATGACAGCAGCTTCCGGGATGGTGGCGGGTTGTAATAGGCCCTCCTCGGCTGGTGCCGGGGCATCTGCCACCAGGCCACCACCGCAGCCGCAGCCGCCCGATGGTTCTACACCTGTGGCAGTTGCCGCCTGTAGTTCTTCAGACATATTTCCTCCAGTAAGTAAGGTGATGGCTCCAGGGATATTCAGTTTTCCGGCTAGACATCGCTGGGTATCCGTGGGTAGGTCTACATTGCAAGGCAGGGCACTTTGCAACAAAATTTGACGCACCCGGGCGGGGTCAGGGGTTTCGCCCCGCTCAAGTTGCAGGCTCAAGAGCAAAGCAGCAACCCCGGAAACAATGGGGGCGGCAAAGCTAGTGCCATTGAGCCGTTCCGTACCGCCCCCCGGTTTTGCCCCGAGGATTTGCTCTCCGGGGGCGAGGATACCTTGGGTTTGATACTTAGAGCCCCAATTGCTGAAGTCTAAGGGGTGGCCTCTGGCATCCATCGCACCAACAGCGAGGACGGAAGGGAGGGCAGCAGGGACGTGCAGACACTCACATCCGTCATTGCCTGCGGCGGCCACCAGCAGGATATTTCGCTCTTGGCAGATGCGAACTGCGTTTTCCAGCCAGCCTTCAGCTTCGCCAAAGTCAGTCAACTGACCACCACTGAGGTTGATAATCTGGGCCCCCGCGTTGGCAGCTTGCTCAATTCCCCGGGCGAGGTCGAGTTGGGTAGCACTACAGCGGTCATCAGCAAACACGGGGACAATCAAACCCCGACATCGGGGCGCGATGCCCGGAACGCCTCCCTCGGATTGCCCAAAAATAATGCTGGCAACGTGAGTGCCGTGACCGGACATACTCCCGTCGCTGCGGGCGGCGTGGGGTACCAGGGTCGGTAAAACCGTGAGGTCTGCTCCTTGGAAACAAGGGTGGGCGCGGTCAACGGGGCCGTCGAGGATGGCAACGCAAATCTCCGACCTTCCCTGGCTCATAAGTTGTAACTCGGGTAGAGCAGCAAGTTCGGCAACAGCAGATAGGGCTATTTCGTTGGCTCCGTCTCTATTGTTTGGCATGGGCTGTAAATCTGCACACAGGCTTGATTTCGATTCGGGATTGGGCCGATTTATTTGGGTTTGTTCTATATCCTACATTCTGTATCGCCGCTTAAATGACACAGATATAGTGATCCTTAAGGATTTTGTAAGAATTTTGAGACTAAATCCAGTCTAGGAAGATCATTCTTTGTAAGGATTGGGTGTTTTAAGCGTACCGTCGAAGCATCACATCTGGCTCGCAATTTTATATGACACCCGTGAACAATCAGGTCGGAATACTTTGGTTGCAAGCCTCGTTTAGTAGGGGTTCTAGCCATTTCTCTACCTGCTATTTATCCATTCTCAACAAGAAAATACAAACCCTTATTTTTTGGTGCTTATTGAGAATGAACTGTTAGTTTGGACCTCACTTAAATTTTGAAAGCCTTGCTACAAAAGGTTTTCAGACATCTAAATAGTTATTGGCAAACAGTATGCCAGATGTTCTATGAAAGATCTTATGTCAATAGAATATTTAGTTTATATCACAGCTTGAGCATCTGGGGAAGATCTTAAAGATGCATAATTTCTTGGCTAAGTGAGTGGCTAAGATTTGGGGAATAATTAGTATCCATGAATGAGGGTTTCACATTGTGCAAATTGTCTCAATTCAGGAACATTGTTGGCAGGAGGCCCCAAGAAACTGAAGAATCCACAGACACTCATCAGTTAAATCAGTAATTTGCTCCCATTCCATATTCAGGACTTATCTAATCTTTAACAGTAAACCATAAATGTAGCTGCGTTTCCCTTAGATGCCTCTGCATTTATCGTGAATTCTCAAAATCTGCGCCAGTCCTATCATTAATTCTTAATCGACCTTTTGGCTTGGGCTAGGGCTTGGGACAGGATTAGATAAGCTAGGACAACAAACCAGGTTCCTTAACCATTACTATTGCTAATCACCAACATTTTTGTTAAGCAACCTGGTTGTCTTCTCTGGAAGATACCGACGCACTAGGGCCTCTTTTATAGCGGTTCCCAGACTCATGGGGTATGTTCTAAAGCCCATCTCCCTTTTGGGGTCGCCAACGAGAAAGGGGCCGCCATCGCTGTACCTTATGGACATGAGAAACGCTATAGGTTGAATTGAACATCTGAAAGATTTAAAATAGGAGGGGTAAAATCTGCCCATTGTATCGAGGAAACTAGCCATGTATGCGGTGATTTCTCCTGAAGAAATTAAATTGCCAGCGGGCAGTGTGATTCGGCTACCGGGAACCTGGCAGGAGTATCAAGCTTTATGCGATCGCCGTGGGGACGGTTCCATTCCCCGAATTAAATATCGTTCTGGAGAAGTGTGGCTGATGTCTCCCTTGCCAAAACACGGACGTGATGCTCATTTGATTGCTGCCATCATCACCACGTTGCTGGATAACCAGGAACAGGAATATGATGCCTTTACGCCAGTCACAATGCAACTGCCAGAAGAAAGCGGCATCGAGCCGGACTATTGTTTTTACATTGACCATTGGCAAGCGGTTTCGGGCAAAGAACGGATTGATTGGCGCAACGACCCCCCGCCCGATTTGGTGTTAGAAATTGATGTGACCAGTTATTCAAATGTACAGGATTATCTCCCCTATCGAGTCCCAGAGGTCTGGTTATTTCGTCAACAACAACTGTTGATTTACCAGCTTCAAGGCGATGAGTATGAGGTCAAATCCCAAAGTCAATACTTCCCAGAGGTGAACCTAGCTGATATCGTCGCCCGATGTTTGGAAATTGCCTATCAACGCAATACTAGCGCAGCAATTCGGCACTTGAGGCAGCAGTGAGGAGTTCTTGAGGCGCAGGGAAGGGCAGATGTTTTTCTTGTTGATACTAAATCCTGGGGTCAAAAGTCGGGTTTTTCTATTAGCGGGTTAAGGCAGGCTATAGCCCTTCGCATCCCGGCCACGCTCAATCCGTAAAGCCAGACCCTTTCGTTCTGGAACGCCTCAAGAACAGGGTGCGGGTTTTTATTTACGCATTACCCCAAAAATGTAGGGGCGATTCGCGAATCGCCCCTACATTTTCGCGTCGGTTTCAAAATTTAAAATAGGGGTAAGTCCTGCGGGTGAGAGTTTAGGCAGAGACAGAACATGATCTGGTCTTCCCCTAATGGCAGTCAGTAGATGATTGTTTTCTCATTGCCGACCTTCTTTCCAGGTTTCTCCTCCCGGTAAATGGCTGAGTTTCTCATCCACTTTTTCAGGTAGTTCTAAGGCTGAATGGGTATAAATTAGGCTTAACAAATCTTGGGCTATAGCCATCACTTCGGGCCGATTCACCCGGTTTGAGAGTTGAAATGGTGAATATGCCCCTTCTAGCACTTCCACACTGGCATCCCGAATGGCTACCTCGATCGCTTCTGTTAAGAGGCTATTCCATTCATCGGATTTTATATAGTAAGAGGTTTGATTTTCTTTTAAATTGAGGTCTTGGATTTCTAAAATTGAACCCCGAATGGAAGCCGCCCAAGAATTCGTGAGGCGCTGTTCTAGTTGATTTTTAATTAAATGCAATAGCATTCTAATCGCAAAAGATTTAATGGCTCTGAGAATGGCTTTTTTGCTCATGCCATCTAGTTCATCTAGCAGTGTCAAAGCATCTTGATAGCGTCCCTCTAAGATACGGGTTCTTAAATCGGCTAATTCTTGCGTCATGATGACTCCCCCAAGTTAAAGGGTCAGGGCTTACCCATTCCCTCTATGTAGGGGCGATTCGCGAATCGCCCCTACATAGAGGTTTGGTTTTTCAAATATGCGGAACTGCTGAAGGTGAGCAATGGCCCACCCTTTCAATTAACTTACCCAAATATGCCGCCAAAAAAGTCGATCGCCTCTTTTAATGCCACAATAAACGCATCAACTTCTTCTGTGGTATTGTAGAAATACAAACTCGCTCGGGCGGTGGATTGTGCGCCTATGACGCGGTGCAAGGGTTGAGTGCAATGATGTCCGGCACGAATCGCTACCCCTGCCTGATCTAAAATCGTGGAAAGGTCGTGGGGATGGACTGTTCCGCAGGTAAAGGAAGCTAATGCCGCTCGTCCTGAACCATCTGCTTTAGGTTGAGGTCCGTAAATTTTGACATCAGAAATGGGGTTGAGTTGCTCAAACAAATAGGCAGTCAACTGTTTCTCATAGTCATAGATTTTATCCATGCCAATGCTGCTGAGATAGTCTACTGCCGCACCCAACGCTACCGCTTCCCCGATCGCAGGCGTTCCCGCTTCAAATTTATGAGGCACATCCGCATAGGTGGAATGGTCCAAAAATACATCGGCAATCATCTCCCCTCCCCCTAAAAAGGGCGGCATCGATCGCAACACTGCCAGTTTGCCATACAGGAAGCCAATCCCTGTCGGCGCACACATTTTATGTCCCGATGCCACTAACCAATCACAATCCATCTCCTGGACATCAATCGGCAGATGCGGCATACTTTGGCAAGCATCAATTAAAACTTTTGCCCCCTGTTCATGGGCAAGCGCAGCAATTTCTTTCACCGGATTAATACAACCCAAGGTATTAGAAATATGAACCACTGCTACTAACTTCGTTTTCTCCGAAAGCAGGGTTTTATATTGGTCCATATCAAACTCTTGGCTGTCCGTGAGTTCGACAAATTTGAGAACCGCTCCTGTTTTTTGGGCTAAAATTTGCCAAGGAACTAAATTGCTGTGATGCTCCATCACGGTGAGGATAATTTCATCTCCTGCCCGAATATTGCTCACTCCCCAAGTATTGGCAACGAGATTAATTCCCTCGCTGGCATTGCGGGTATAGATAATTTCCTGTTCCGATGCCGCATTGACAAATTTGGCAATTTTTTCTCGGGCCCCTTCGTAGGCATCGGTAGCACGTCCACTCAGGGTATGAACTCCTCGATGGACGTTGGCATTGTCAAAATCATAGTAATGGCGCAAGGCATCCAAAACCTGCACCGGCTTTTGGGAAGTGGCGGCGTTATCTAAATAAACTAACGGTTTGCCATGAATTTCTTGATTTAAAATCGGGAAATCCGGGCGAACTTTTTGAGCTAATGTTTTTTCTCGGGTAACTATCATGGTCATGAGTGAATAAAGGATGAATGGGTTGGAAATGTGAAAAAAATCAGTTAGAGAAAATTAACAGAACATTATTTGAGTTTCTCTCTTAGCCTGCGGAGGCAGGCTTCGTCTGTATAGCCCCAGGCTTTAGCCTGCGGGTTATTGAAATCTCATTTCACAATTTGAGTTTCTCTCTTAGCCTGCGGAGGCAGGCTTCGTCCGTATAGCCCCAGGCTTGAGCCTGCGGGTTATTTAAAGCTCATTTCACAGAAAAATTTGTTATCATAATTTTTTATAATTTTGAGACTGGAGGTGGTAGAGACGCAATAGTTCACGTCTCTACATCGATAAATTCCTCGATACTGATTTCACCGCTTCGCCCGTCATCAAAACTGCCGGGTTATGGAGAAATTAGATACTTTTGCAAGCAACACATCGAGAAATTTTCGTTTGCAAGGCACCGGAGGGTAATTCTTGCAGAATTTCTCCAGCAAATCCATCAATCAGCAGGTTGCGACTCATCACAGGGTCTAATCCGCGACTCCGCAAGTAGAAGAGTTCATCTTCTTCCAGTTGGCTGATGGTGGCACCGTGAGAACATTTGACGTTATCAGCGGTGATTTCCAGTTGGGGTTTGGTATCCACTCTTGCTTTCGGCGAGAGTAATAACGTGCGATTCAACTGGCTGGCATCAGTGAGTTGTGCCGGTTTCGGTACAAAGACTTTGCCATTAAACACGCCTTGTGCTGCATCATCAATGATACATTTGTGCAGTTGTTTGGTGGTGCCATTGGGATGGTTGAGCACGATCGCACTGTGAGTATCGCTGACTTGTTTCCCAGCGGCGATCGCCAATCCGTTGAGGGTGGTATAGGTTCCTTCCCCCTGTTGGTACACTTCCAGATGATGCCGGGAAAGTAAACCGCCGGTGGAAACTGCGGTACAGGAATAATTGCTATCTTTCGCTTGGGCGATCGCAGTCTTGCCAATATGGAATGAGTTCGTACTCTCACGCTGGATTTTAGCATGAGTCACCTGAGCATTTTCGGCTACCCAGATTTCCGTGACAGCATTGGTAAAATAAGGCGCATTCCCCTTAAAATTGCCGCAGGAATCGTCATCGGCAACCACATATTCTTCAATCAGGGTGCAGCGACTTCCCCGTTGTGCCACCACCAAACAGCGGGGTTGAACTAACCGGGGTTGATCCCCAGGAACTGCCATAAATAACAGATGAATTGGTTTATCAACTGCCACATCTTTGGCAATCCACACCACTGCCGCATCCATTAATCCAGCAGTATTTAAAGAAGTAAACACCTCTTTATTGCCGTCAACATTTCCCAAGTATTTTGGCAAATCAGTCTGCAACGATTCTGGCAATTGTCCTAGATTGCCGACAAATATTCCTTCCGGTAACCCAGAAACATTGGAAAGTTCAGCCGAATAACAGCCATTGACAAACACTAAGCGGCTGTCTAGCATTTCGGGTAACTCAAAAGGCGCGACTCCAGTCGTCGGAATTGCCTCCGGAGGTGCTGCCTGGAATGTCAATGCCTGCAACCCAGACAAATCTGTAACTCGCCATTCTTCATCTTTGCGAGTCGGCATTGCCAATTCTCGCACCCAGGTTGCTGCATTATCCCGCACCTGCTGCAATAACGCTGCCGTTGGGGGTGCAATTCCATACTCTGGATTCACCACCGGCGCAGGAGAGGCGACTGCCTGTTTCAACAATTCATCTAAATAAGACACCTGGGGTTTTTTAGAAACCTCTATAACCATTACACACCTGCCTTCACCCGATCGGCTTCTACCACCCAATCATAGCCCCGTTCTTCCAATTCCAACGCCAAATCTTTGGTGCCGGTGGTCAAAATTCGACCCCCTTCCATGACATGAACATAATCCGGCACAATATAATTCAGCAAGCGCTGATAGTGGGTAATGGCTAACACTGCATTATCTGCAGAAGATAACTGATTTACCCCATTTGCCACAATTTTCAAAGCATCAATATCTAAGCCGGAATCTGTCTCATCCAAGATGGCTAATTTTGGCTCTAACAGTGCCATTTGCAGGATTTCGTTGCGCTTCTTTTCCCCGCCGGAAAATCCTTCATTCACACTGCGGTTGAGGAAGGCTGGATTCATCTTCACCACGTCCAGCTTTTCTTCAATGATGTCTTCAAAATCAAAGGCATCGACTTCCTCTAACCCTAAATATTTTTGGCGAGAATTGTAGGCAACCCTTAAAAAGTCTAAATTACTTACCCCGGGAATTTCCAAGGGATATTGGAATGCCAAGAATACTCCGGCTAAGGAGCGTTGTTCCGGTTCCAACTCTAGGAGATTTTGACCCATAAAAATCACCTCTCCCCCGGTGACTTCGTAGGCGGGATGACCCGATAGCACCTTGGAAAAGGTACTTTTTCCGGAACCATTCGGTCCCATAATGGCATGGATTTCTCCCGCCTTGATTTCTAAATTAAAGCCTTTGAGAATGGGGGTATCATTCACATTCGCGGTTAAATCGCGAACGGACAGAATTACTGGACTACCTTCTTTAATCATTTCTCTTCAATCAATTCCTTCCATTGAACAACCTAAATCCGAGGGTCAGAAGAGGCGAGCCATCAGGGGCGATCGCCTCCCCTCAATCCCTGCGCTACTGGGAAACAGTCCCGAACCCTTAACCCACTGAGCCTTCTAACTTCAAGCTCAACAAGCGATCGGCTTCTACCGCAAATTCCATCGGCAACTGATTAAACACATCCTTGCAGAATCCGCTAATCATCATAGAAACCGCATCTTCCGGCGAGATTCCCCGTTGGGCAAAATAGAACAGTTGATCTTCTCCAATCTTAGAAGTAGAGGCTTCATGTTCTACTTTGGCTGTATCATTTTCCACCTGAATATAGGGGAAAGTATTCGCCTGAGCGTTGTCCCCAATCAGCATAGAATCACATTGGGAATAGTTGCGTGCGCCTTGGGCTTTCGGTGAAACCTTCACCAATCCGCGATAGCTATTGGAAGAATTACCTGCCGAAATTCCCTTAGAAATAATCGTGCTGCGGGTGTTTTTGCCAATATGGATCATCTTGGTGCCGGTATCGGCTTGTTGTTTGTTATTGGTGAGGGCGACGGAGTAAAATTCTCCTACAGAATTATCCCCCACTAACATACAACTGGGATATTTCCAAGTAATTGCTGAACCCGTTTCGACTTGAGTCCAAGAAATCTTAGAATTTTTGCCTTTGCAGAGTCCGCGCTTGGTGACGAAATTATAAATTCCGCCCTTGCCATTCTCATCTCCAGCGTACCAGTTTTGGACCGTGGAATATTTAATTTCGGCATTATCTAATGTCACGAGTTCCACCACGGCAGCATGAAGCTGATTCGTGTCGAACATGGGGGCTGTGCAGCCTTCCAAATAGGAGACATGGCTACCTTCTTCGGCAATAATCAAGGTGCGCTCAAACTGCCCCGATTCACCGTTGTTAATCCGGAAATAGGTGGAGAGTTCCATCGGACATTTGACGCCTTTGGGGATATACACAAAGGAGCCATCGCTAAACACCGCAGAGTTGAGGGCGGCAAAGTAATTATCGGCGACGGGAACGACACTGCCCAGATATTGCTTTACCAGTTCGGGATAGTCCTTGACGGCTTCAGAAATGGAGCAGAAAATCACGCCTTCTTCGGCCAATTTTGCTCTAAAGGTGGTGGCGATGGAAACGCTATCGAAGACGGCATCTACGGCAACGTTACTCAAGCGCTTTTGTTCTGAGAGGGGAATTCCCAGTTTCTCGAATGTTTCGAGAATGGCAGGGTCAACCTCATCCATGCTATTCAGTTTTTGCTTTTTCTTGGGAGCGGAATAGTAGATGATATCTTGATAATTAATTTGGGGATAGTTAACGTGCGCCCAAGTGGGGTCGGCCATTTTTTGCCATTGCCGAAAGGCTCTGAGGCGGAATTCTAACATGAACTCCGGTTCTTCTTTTTTGGCCGAAATTAACCGCACGACATCTTCATTAATGCCGGGGGGTAAAGTGTCGGATTCAACGTCGGTGATGAATCCATATTTATAGGGTTGATTAACAAGGGTTTTTGCAGTAGTAGCAGTCATGATTTTAGTTCGGTGTTCTCTCTACAATCGGATTCAAGGCAGGGGGTGGAACTGAGTCAACTGGAGGGTTGAATTGGCTCCTAGAACGTCGGCTTAGGGTTAGAGCGGGGGAACAAGAAACCGGGTTTCTTCTCTAGATTTGCTGCAATTGAGCGATAAATTTTGTAAAGAAACCCGGTTTCTAATCTTTGCTGTGCCGATCGCCTTAGAACATTTAAAGTGTTCGCAAAGGGTTAAGATTGATTGGTCATTTCGCGAATTTCATCAAACGAAATGTTCTGTTCTTTGCCAGCGAATGGATTATCATCGGTCAGAAATAACATACAGTGGCATTCTTTGCGCTCGCGCATGGGAATGCAGGGACAATTCCAGAAGGTGGCTTTGACTTCGGCTTCTTTGTCTTCGTAGTGGCGACAGGGACATAGGGGTGCACCCAATTCATCCTTGTTTTTCGCCAATCCTTCGATGACGACGGCAGTAACGCCCAAATCGGAGCAGAAGTAGGTCCCAGTGCGTTTGGCGTACTGCTCAGAAAAGTGCCGCATCGCTTCTAGGTTTTTGTCGGTGGCTTGTTGTGTAGGCTGTTCTAAAGTCATTATCCAGGTTGATATAACGAGCAAATTTGCGGGGAAGGATCCCCGGTTTAGGGGAAGGTTGAGGTCAGATTCAGGCGATCGCCCCTTGAATGAGTCAATCGGTGAACTCTCAGCCAGGGACTGCGCCCTCTTTACTGGGGGGCAGTTTGCTGTTATCGTTCCCAATCACCAGTCCCTGATCTCCCGTCCTTTGGATTCTTTCTCTTTGCCTGGTTGGGCATCCTTGCCCTCCGTCTATATATAATAGGGTTAAAACAACACGCCGGTTGCTTAATTCTATTTTAGAATACTTTAGCAACAAGTGTGTTGTCAAAGTCGGCAATAGATTTTTTCGAGCGTTTTGGCGTTTGACTACAGGCAAGATGATGACGACTACTCAGCAACCTTCCACTAAAGAAGATATCCTGCAATACTTATTAAAGCAGGGTCTCGCCACGGCTCAAGAGTTAGCCGAAGTTTTAGATATCTCCCCCCAAGCGATTCGCCGCCATCTCAAGGACCTGGAAGCGGAGGAATTGATTCGCCATAAGGCAGTGCAGGCGGGGATGGGACGACCCCAGCATCAATATGAACTCACCCACAAGGGGAAAGATTTCTTCCCCAATCAATATGATGATTTTGCCGTGTCCCTCCTAGGGACCCTGGCAGAAACGATGGGGGAGGACCAGATGACTTCAATTTTGCGGAAGCAGTGGGAACGTAAAGCCATTCATTACCGCGATCGCCTAGGAAATCAGCCCTTATCCGAACGGGTGGCGGGATTAGTCAAACTCCGCCAAGCGGAAGGCTATATGGCGGAAGTCCATCGGGTGGAAGCGGAGGGGTCCAACAGTGGCGACTGCTTTTTGCTGACGGAACATAACTGCGCCATTTCCACCGTGGCGGAGTCGTTTCCCAGCGTCTGTGGACATGAACTGGAAATGTTTGAGGCAATCCTCCCCGATTGCACCGTGGAAAGGACTTACTGGATGATTGACGGAGAACACCGTTGCGGCTATTTGATTACCCTGCAATCGTCCAAGGCGCGATCGGCCCTTTAAGCGCTTCCAGAACCCTCAACCTGTAACCTGAAGGGTTAAAATTGCTGCTGTTGTCGCAAACTGCGGCATCCATATTATGCTGTCTAAATAAAAAAAATTATGGCTTCTGCTGAACCCTCTGCCCAATTTTTAACCCCAGAAGAGTCCTACGCCGTGGATGGCGCTCTCCTGGCGTCCCATGAAAAGTTTTTAACTCGCCTGACGATTTCTTCGTTGAAGTTACTCCGACATATCGCTACAGATTCAGGAGTGCCAATGGAGTCCCTCACCCATGAGGAGATCATTGCTTGGTTTGAGAAAGATGCCAAGTTGCGTTATGAGCAAGGTCCCGAAGCTGCTTTCTTGAAATGGTAATGGGGGGGCCACACCCTTCAGGGCTTACAAGAGTCACTCCGGTCCCCTCCCCTTGGCAAGGGGAGGGTTAGGGTGGGGTCCTCTTGACGCGCGATTCCCTACGGGATAGCTCCGCTTACCGCGCGTCAGTTGAGGAAGGAGTGGGTGGAGTTTCGTGTAGGGGCGCGATTGGCGAAGAAAGAGGTTTCTCCAGCCTCCATACAGGTGCTTAAACCGTTAAGAGTGAGGCGCAAGTGGCGATCGCCACTTGCGCGTGAACCCCACCCTAACCCTCCCCTTGCCAAGGGGAGGGGACCGGAGAACTGAAGGTTCTGAAGACCGATCGCACCGTAAACCGAGCGATCCCCATCAACTAATCGGATCCTTTCTCCCAAACATAAGTTTTTCTACAGATTTGTCAGCAAACAAAGATAAAGTTCTCTGAATTTATATTAAAACTCCGAGATAAAGGGGAATTCAGCCGAACAAGCACCAAAAAAAAACGCTAATATCGAGGGCAAAGGTTACGGATTCCCCCGGTTGACAGAGCAGGGATGACCCATCTAAACTCATCTCGAAGCAGGGCGGTCGATGGCGATCGCACCCCTGCCGCTCCTTGAGACGGGGAACGCTTCCGTTTTTCCTGATAAATTTACTCAGAACCGATAAAAAATGGCCAAGTGTGTGGGGATCGAATACGATGCAAAACGCCAAAAGCTCAACCCCGGTTTCTCAGCAATCAGTTGACAGTTGTCATGGTTTCTCAACTTGAAGCGCACTCCCTAACCTGTAGAAAGTACCACGGATGTCTCTACCATTGCTCATAAAAAGCACCATCCCTCCGGGATCAGCCACCCCCCAAAAAATTAGTAAACTTCACACCCTTGAGAGAATTGAACTCAAAAAGCCCAGGTAGCCCTCAGTCACCCCCCAAGAGAGGCTACCCCCCCTGTCTTGTTCAGTCCCCCGCACAAATTTAATGGGTCTCACCCCTAAGGAGAAACGATGAAAATAGCTGTAGCAAAAGAAATCGAAGTGGGAGAACGTCGCGTTGCCTTAATCCCAGATATGGTGGCGCGGTTAGTCAAAGCCGGACTAGAAATTTTCGTGGAAGCGGGCGCGGGAGAGCAATCGTTTTTTTACGATGACGCTTATGAAGCCGCTGGCGCTAAGATTGTGGCCGATAGCGCTCAACTGTGGGGAGAAGCAGACTTATTGCTGAAAGTGGCTGCCCCTAGGGAAGAGGAAATTCACAAACTGCGCGAAGGCAGTGCCCTGGTTAGCTTTCTGAATCCCCTGGGAAATCCAGTCATCGTCGATCGCCTCGCCCAACGGGGAATCACCGCTTTCAGTATGGAAATGATCCCCCGGACGACGAAAGCCCAAAGCATGGATGCTCTCTCCTCCCAAGCGGCGATCGCTGGCTATAAAGCGGTCCTGCTGGCGGCTGCCACCGCCCCGAAATTCTTCCCCATGTTAACTACTGCGGCAGGCACCATTCGACCGGCGAAAGTGTTGGTGATGGGTGCAGGGGTGGCCGGATTACAGGCGATCGCCACCGCCCGTCGTCTGGGTGCCGTGGTGGAAGCCTTTGACATTCGCCCTGCGGTGAAAGAAGAAGTGCAAAGCCTTGGGGCCAAATTCGTCGAGGTCAAACTTGATGAAGAAACCGTGGCAGAAGGGGGATATGCCCGAGAAATTTCCGAAGAATCCAAGCGGCGCACCCAGGAAGTGCTCTCCGATACGGTAGCTGCTGCGGATATTGTGATTACCACGGCACAAGTTCCCGGCAGAAAAGCGCCAAGACTGATTACCGAAGAAATGTTTGCCCGGATGAAACCCGGGTCGGCGATCGTGGACTTAGCTGCTGAACAAGGAGGCAACTGCGCCTATACCGAAGCCGGAAAAGATATCGTTCGCAATGGTGTCACCATTGTCGGTCCGATTAACTTACCCGCTTCCATGCCCGTCCATGCTTCCCAAATGTATTCAAAAAATATCGCCACATTCATTCAGTACATGATCAAAGACAACGCCTTAAACCTAGATTTTTCTGACGAAATTATCGGCAGTACCTGCGTTGCCCACGGTCATGAAATTCGCAACTCCCGAGTGCGGGAAGCCCTAGAAGTCGTCGGGGGAAAGGTGTAATTTTTGCAGAGGAACATCAAGGATGAAGGTCAACAATTTATCCTGACATTCTTCTTCAAGTCTATAAAACCCCGCACCCTCAAGGGTGGGGCTATACGGACGAAGCCTGCCTTCGCAGGCTGAAGAGTAAAGTTAGGTCTTTGACAACCGAATTTGGATTAAGGAGTGCGAGCATCTTGCTCGCTAATGTTAATCTTAGCGAGCAAGATGCTCGCACTCCTTAATCCAAATACCCCTAATATTTCCCCAATCATCCATCAACCGGAGTATTGAATCAAGATGCCCGAAGCCATCATTTCTGCTTTATTTGTGTTCGTTCTAGCTTCATTTGCTGGATTTGAAGTCATCAACAAAGTACCACCCACCCTGCATACCCCCTTAATGTCCGGGGCGAATGCAATTTCCGGGATTGCCCTATTAGGTGCGATCATCGTCGCCGGAGACCGGGATTGGAGTGTGACGGTGATTTTAGGATTAATTGCCGTCGTGTTTTCGACTATTAACGTAGTCGGTGGATTTCTCGTGACCGATCGGATGTTGCAAATGTTCAAGAAAAAAGAGGTAAAAGCGTGAGCGACTTCATCCCAACTGGCATACAGTTAAGCTATTTAGTAGCATCATCCTTATTTTTCGTCGGTCTGAAACAGTTGAGTTCTCCAGCTACAGCCCGGAACGGAAATTTATTAGCATCGGTGGCGATGTTACTGGCGATCGTTGCCACCTTGCTCGATCGCCAAGTGCTCAATTACGAGATGATTTTAATCGGGATTGCGATCGGCTCCGCGATCGGGGTTGTCTCCGCCCAGAAAGTGGAAATGACCGCCATGCCACAGATGGTCGGTCTCTTCAACGGATTTGGGGGTGCTGCCTCGGCCCTCATTGCCGTCGGTGAATTCTGGCGCTACTATCAAAAATTCCAGCAACCGCCCCTGGATACCACCATCACCGCCTTACTCGGCATCTTAATTGGGGGGATTACCTTTACGGGTTCTCTCATGGCCTTTGCTAAACTGCAAGGACTCGTCACCGGCAGACCCATTACCTTTCCCTTGCAACAACCTGTCAACGCCCTCCTCTTCGGCGGTTTCCTCGTTGGCAGTGTATATTTAGCCTTCAATCCCTTAAATACCCCAGTATTTTTGGCCTTAACCGGCGTTTCCTTAGTCCTGGGTGTGATGTTCGTAATTCCCATTGGCGGTGGGGATATGCCCGTGGTGATTTCCCTGTTAAACTCCTTTTCCGGTTTAGCGGCATCTGCTGCCGGTTTCGTGGTCATGAATAATATGCTGATCGTCGCCGGTGCCTTAGTCGGTGCCTCGGGGATCATCCTGACCGTGATTATGTGTAAAGCGATGAACCGATCGCTCACTAACGTCCTATTTGCCGCCTTCGGAACTGGGGAAGGTGGCGGTGCAGCCGCTGCCGGCGGTGACACGGGAGATAAAACCGTGCGCTCCATCGACTCCGAAGAAAGTGCGATGATGTTAGGATATGCCCGTTCCGTCGTCATCGTTCCCGGATATGGCATGGCCGTCGCCCAAGCGCAACACGCCGTCCGAGAATTGGCCGACCAATTAGACCGATTGGGTGTAGAAGTCAAATATGCCATTCACCCCGTAGCGGGTCGGATGCCTGGACACATGAATGTCTTACTAGCAGAGGCCAATGTGCCTTACGAACAGTTGTATGACATGGAAGATATCAATGCCGAATTCGATCGCACTGATGTCGCCTTAGTCATTGGCGCAAACGATGTAGTCAATCCTGCCGCCCGAGACAATGCCGCCAGTCCCATCTATGGAATGCCCATTTTGGAAGTCGATAAAGCGAGTCATACCATTGTCATCAAACGGGGTATGAGTACCGGATTTGCCGGAATTGACAATGATTTGTTCTACAAAGATAAGACCATGATGCTGTTTGGTAGTGCAAAAGATGTGATTACCAAGTTGGTCTCAGAAGTCAAGCAGTTGTAAGTGAATTAAGACTTACACAGTCTTGCAGAATTAACCTTAAATATAGGGGCGAGTCATTTTCTCGCCCCTATATTTATTATTAGGGGTTTAAAACTGCTATAGCAGTTCCCGAACTCAGGAGTACAGATGCTATTAATTATTAAGGAGTGCGGTAAGCGATGCAAAGCCTACGGCATAGCTTTGCTTACCGCACTCCTTAATAAAGGATATCATAACAGTGGAAAACGCTATAATTAGGATGGGGAAACCGCAAAGGAGACGTTGAAATTATGACAGTCCGTCAGCCTCGGTATAGTAAAGAAGAATTTGCCCGAAGGGGTGATCACTGGTATGAAACTCAAATCCGCCAACAGGTTGAAGCGGGGAATCAGGGCAAAATCGTGGCGATCGATATTGAAACCGGCGCTTTTGAAGTAGCTGATGAAATCTTGGATGTCAGCGATCGCTTATTTAAACGGATTCCAGAAGCCCAACCTTGGATCGTTCGCATCGGACATCGGGCTGTTGATCGGTTTGGTGCAAGGAGTCTGAGAAAACCAGGATGATGCCGGGTCGGGTCAATCCAAACTGTGAAGCAACTCTCTCGATTGTTGTTGCAAATGAGAACCGTCAGTCCAAACTCATTGATGCCGTAGGCTTTACCCACTCCAAAATGTACCTCATAACTATGGGAACCGTTATATCATCAACCAATCCTTTGTAAACCTTTGACCTCAATCTGATGACAATCACGAGCGAAACAATTAAGCAAGACCTCGATCGCCTGAGTGACGAGCAACTTCGTGCCGTTGCTGATTTTATTGCCTTCCTCAAATTTCGAGATCAACGCCATCGTGTCAACCTCAACGCCACCCAGCTTGCTTCCCTGGCAACTGAGTTTGCGGAAGAAGACCGCACTCTGGCAGAAGCAGGAATGGATGATTATGTAGAACTTCTGGGTCAGGAAGATTAAGCATGACGAACCCAATTAAACGGGGAGAAGTTTGGTTAGCAAATCTCAATCCTACTCAAGGTTCTGAACAAGCGGGGATTCGCCCAGTAATTATATTCCAAAATGATATTGTTTCTCAGTTTTCCACAACAACCCTAGCCATTCCCCTTACAACAAACCAACGTCGTGCCGCCTTGCCAATTTGTCTGGCGATCGCCCAAGGAGATGGCGGATTAGCCGAGGATTCAGTGGCCTTATGTTTTCAAATGCGCGTATTAGATAAAACTCGGCTAATTCGGAAGTTGGGGCAGCTTAATGCTGAAACAATCATCCAACTAGAAGCGGTCGTTTTGATAACATTGGGATATGATTTATAGCCATGTCTGGTTAGAGAATCATGACTTACCCCCCATCGCAGAGCAAGTCTAAATAAATTAGATGAGTTTGAACCTTCCCAACTGGATGCGGGGCAGTAGATAAATTGCCCCTAAATAATTTCTTTAAATGTGTTTCCATCACCCAAAACTGACTCCGGTGGGTTTGACGAACTCTAAATTATCGACATTCCAGACTTGACCATCGAGGGCCATTTGTTCGATTAAACTAGCTAATCTCAGAGCTTTCAGGGCTTGTTCTCCACCAACTGAGGGTTGATTGCCGCCGCGAACACATTGGATGAAATGTTCTAATTCGGCGTGTAAGGGTTCAATATTACTGGTATAAACTTTTTCGATTAAGCCATCTTGGCGGTATAGCACTTGACCATATTCGGTCATATAATTCGCTGTGGTTTTCCGGTGGATTAAAATTTCATTGTTGAGAAAATCAGCTTCAGTTAGGGAGTTTTTGCAATGGGTGACGATGCGTCGTAATTTTCGGTGAGTGACTTTACTTGCGGTGACGGTGGCAATCACGCCATTGGCAAATCCCAAGGTTGCCGTGACATAATCTAAATAAGAATTAGCTTCTGAGGTGTCTTGATTGGTGCGACTGCCACTAGCAGTTAATCGCACAACAGGGGCGGCAGCTAGTTCTAAAATGAGGTCGATGTCATGGATCATTAAATCCAAGACGACGGAGACATCGTTTGCCCGATCGCTGTAGGGACTCATGCGGTGGGCTTCGATCGCCAGAACTTGTTCGGTTTTAAGAACCTTGCTCAATTCCTGGAATGCGGGATTAAACCGTTCAATATGACCCACTTGCAAGATACATCCCGATTCTGCTGCCTCATTTACCAGGGATTCCGCTTCAGCGATGCTGGCAGCAATTGGTTTTTCAATTAAAACATGAACCCCCGATCGCAGGCAGGTCATTCCCACCGCATGATGCAGGCGCGTGGGAACCGCAATACAAACCGCATCCACATGAGGCAGCAAATCTTGATAATCTTCAAAAAAGCGAATCCGATATTTACTAGCAATATCGAGTCCACGCTCTACATTAACATCAGCTACACCGACTAATTCAATATCTTTAAGCAAGCTGAGGACGCGGGTATGATGCTGTCCCATACTGCCCACGCCGATCACCCCAATTCGCAAGGGTTCCGGTTGAGTTTTTGGGTTATGATGATTCAATTGCCGAGCTTTCATGGGATTATTTTGCACTCCTTGATGTCTCCTCCACCACCATTAGTCAGAGCCGCTTGACAGGCATCTAACCTCGCACACCAACCCGATAGTATCACAGGCGCTCCAGTTGTAAAGTTTTACAACATTTTCGACCCCCTCCAGTATAGAGTCGGAAACGGATTTCCGAGGGAGAGAGCCTCTCCATCTCCCTTTACCCCTCAAAAAAAGCCACCCTCAATGGGGCGCTACAGTCACAGTCAGACAAACCGGGTTTCTGGACCCAATTTCTCCTCATGGGCAACAAATGAGGGTCACAAACCCGGCTTTTAGTCCGATTGATTGAATGGGGAACCGAGTAAACGTAGGGTGGGCACTGCCCACCGTAGGGAAAGTAAACGTAGGGTGGGCACTGCCCACCGTAGGGAAAGGTGGGCAGTGCCCACCCTACAATTGCTTGACTGCCCACCGTAGGGAAAGGTGGGCAGTGCCCACCCTACAATTGCTAACAGTAGACCCTCATGAATCCGGCTAAAATTTAAAACGTGGAGCCATTCCAGCCCCACATGGAACCCTCGGCATCGGTAAATTCGATATAGATCCGATTTTGCGGAACCCCGATCGCCTGGTGAATCTTATTGCAAAAATCTTTGCTCATCGACTGGGTTTGTTCCGGACGGATCGTCCCCACACTCTTAACCTCGATATAGCATACTGGGTCAAAAGTCCCGGCAAATGTCATCGGGACATCCGCATTAAACGCCGTCATCACATAAGATTCAGGTTTTCCCAGATGCTTCGCCAAGCTGGAGGAAAGTCCCTTGAGCAGGGTCGCAATTGCATCATTCTCCGGTGTAGACACGGAAGTTTGAACTTTAATCAGGGGCATAAATTGACCTTTTAACTTGCGTCTTTCTGATTCAAATCGGGATCCCGAAACAGTCTCTATCCCAAATTATCCGCCGTAATTCCATCCAGTGCTTTCCAGCAATAAAGGGTCCCCTTCCCGGTGGACTCCTGCGGCAATCACTTCGCCGACAAACACCGTGTGATCGCCCTTTTTCACCGAACCCACCACATTACATTCCACATACCCTAGGGAGTCGGAGATAATCGGACAGCCGGTTTCTCCCAAATAAAACTCCACATCTTCAAATTTATCCCCCACCCGGCGCTGGGGTTTAAAGAATTTTTGGGCTAAGTCTTTTTGTCCCGCTTCTAAGAAACTCAGAGCAAAGACGCCACTGGCTTCAATCATGGCATGGGACCCGGAATCTTGTTTAACACAGTTGATGACTAAGGGTGGCTCAAAGGACCCCTGCATCACCCAACTGGCGGTGAATCCGTTGACATTTTCTCCATCTTTGACCCCGCAAATATAGAGTCCGTGGGGAATCTTGCGGAGGATTGTTTTTTTCGCTTGTTCGTCTAGCAAGGCTTTACCTATCTCTTGATACAGAACTGATGCAGGACTTACCTATGATTTAATATCAAACCCTTTCAGGTCGGGTTGATTCGCGAATCAACCCTACAGCATCCGGGTTTGATGCGTAAGTCCTGTGATGGTCATTTATATTAGAGTATCCGACGGGGCGTCATCCCTGCCGCGAGTGGGGTCGAAACAGGTGGCTATGTTCTGGATGGTAGAGGCGCGATCGCGCGGTTTCTTCCCCCGCCTGCCTTTCCGGTTCCGCCAAAGCTGGACTAATTAAATACAGGGTTGTCCGAATTAAGTTTTCACTCTGGGTAACTTGGGCCATCTCTTTCAGAGGGACCACCACAATTTTCTCATCGGGCCACCCAATTCGGTAGCAAATGGCGACGGGCATTTCTGCGGGATAATGTTCCATCAGTTTGGCTTGAGCCTCTTCAATGTGGCGCGCACTCAGATACAGGCACAAACTGGCTTTATGGGCTGCTAAAGCCGCTAATTCCTCCGATTCCGGGACGGATGAGGCTCGACCACTGACCCGGGTCAGGATGATGGTTTGCACCAGTTCTGGGATGGTGAGTTCCAGGTTGAGTTTGGCTGCTGCTGCTTGAAAGGCACTAATTCCGGGGATAATTTCACAGGGAATATCTGCATCGGCTAAGGCGTGCATTTGTTCGGAGATGGCGCTGTAGAGGCTGGGGTCCCCGGAATGCAGGCGCACTACGGACTGACCTTGGCGTACTCGCTCAATCATGATGGGTAAGATATCTTCTAGGGTTTTATTGCCGGTAGGAATGACTTCCGCATCGGGACGAACCCCTTCTAAAATCTGTTTGGGAACGAGGGAGTCAGCGTAGAGAATGGTATCGGCGATCGCCAGGATTTTTTGGGCTTTGACCGTTAATAAATCGGGATCGCCTGGTCCTGCACCGACGATATAAACGGCAGGTTTGAGCGGTGCAGAGTGGGTGGGTTGTGGGTCAGTTGGCTGGTATTTTGACATCAAACTAAAACAAAATCAGGGAAAGATATGGAGAAGATTCCGGATGTTACCGGCTCTATGAGGTAATCAAGCACTGGTAGATGCACCCTGGTTAAACCCTAGAATTAATTCTAGGGTTTTTTATTTTTTGGTTTCAATGAGAGGGGCGGGTTACCGTAAAGATTAGAAACCGGGTTTCTTGACAAGATCTGCGTAACTTTGCCATAAATCTGGGTCAGAAACCCGGTTTCTTGTCCTTGGCAGGATTTACGCAATTTTTAAGACTAAACCGTAAATGTAGAGGCGATTCGCGAATCGCCTCTACATTTAGAGTAAATTCTCAAAATCTGCATAAGTCCTGCTTGGTTTTTTAGGTGTAATTTCTAGGAAGAAGAGGGTTCGCCATTGCTGCGAGATACCACATCAGGTAAAGGACGCTTGAACCCATACAGCCAGACTAATCCCGCTATTCCTAAGACGATACCCGTTAAACTGACAAATTGAGCCATGCGTAGGGGACCGAACATTAAGCTATCGAGTCGCAACCCTTCAATCCAGAAGCGACCGCAGCTATAGACGGCCATATAGACTAAAAATAAAGTGCCGACTTTTAAACGGGGTTTGCCTTGGAGGTCGCGAAAAAATAAAAACAGCAATAAGGCAAATAAGGCCAGATTCCACAGGGATTCATATAAAAAAGTGGGATGGAAATATTGCTCGCCCACATATTGAAAGGGACGAGATTCCGGGGGAATGTAGAGTTTCCATGGTAAATCGGTGGGTCTGCCGAAGGCTTCGGAATTAAAGAAGTTTCCCCAGCGTCCGATCGCCTGACCTAAAATCAAGGAGGGTGCGACTAAATCGGCTAATTGCCAGAAGGGAATTCGTTTGAGTCGGGCAAAAATCAAGGTAGCGATCGCCCCGCCAATAATTGCACCGTGAATGGCAATCCCTCCTCGCCAAATGGCAACGATTTGGCCCGGATTGTCGGCATAGTTTTCCCACTGAAACAGGACATAATACAGTCGCGCCATTGGAATCGCGCCCACCACTAACCACAGAATCAAGTCCCCCATCAAGTCCGGGTTGACGTTGCGGCGCTTGGCTAAAAATTGCGAGAGTGTCACGCCAATCAAGACGGCAGTGGCAATTAAGAACCCATACCAGCGGATGGTTAGGGGTCCGATTTCGACGAGGAGCTGGCCTGGGGAGGCAAAACTCAAGGCTAGGGGTAGAGTAACAATAGTCATAACCTTAATAGTACGCGCTTGGGGGGACGACAGGTGCAGTGGCCTTGTTTCTGTTTTGTTTCTAGGGTACTTCACTCAATCAAGTCATTGAGGCCACAAATAGTCAGGGGGTCGAATCTTTGCTATCTTCATGGGGAGATAGGCGCGATCGCCTTGAGACCCCAGGGCAATTCTATTTAATCGGTTTTAAGTCAGATGAACTTTCCCCTAGCGCGGCAATCGTTCTCCCAAGAGATTCACCAAAACGACGACCAAATCGATCTGGCTAAGGCAGCGCTTTATATCGCCCAAGAAGAATATCCCACCCTGGATCCGGCGGAATATCTCAATATCCTGGATGTGATGGCACAGGAGGTTGCACAACGGTTAAAGGATCAACGCTATCCTTTGCGAATTGTCAAAGCGATCAATGAATATCTCTATGAAGATTTAGGGTTTACCGGCAATACCCGGGATTATTATGACCCTTGTAATAGTTTTCTGAATGATGCGATCGCCCGTCGGACTGGTATCCCCATTACTTTGGCCTTAATTTACTTAGAAATTGCCAGACGGTTGGATTTTCCAATGGTAGGAATCGGGATGCCTGGACATTTTTTAATTCGCCCAGAGTTTGAAGGGGCGGGTATTTTTGTGGATGCGTTTAATGGGGGGGAGGTGTTGTTCACAGAAGACTGCGAACAACGTCTGCGGCAAATTTATGGTCTGGAAGTGTCCATGGGTCCGGAGTTTTTAAAAGCGGTGACGCGCAAACAGTTTTTGGCCCGGATGCTGACCAATTTAAAGATGATTTATCTGAATCGCGGGGATTTGGAGAAATGTCTAGGGGCGATCGAACGGATTTTGTTGTTGTTTCCCGATGCGCCGTTGGAATTGCGCGATCGCGGTTTGTTTTACTATCAAAATGGCCGATGGACCCAGGCCCGTCAGGACTTACAAACCTATTTGGACCGAGTTCCCCAAGCTGAAGATGCCTCAGTAATTCGGCAAATTCTCGATCGCATCAGTTGGCAGGAGAATGAGTAATCAAACTTCACAACGAGTCATACATAAATTCATAATTTTGTCAATCTTTCTTTGCCAATAATTTTTAACGAGTTGAACCTTCGGCCCGATCCGGATCGAGTTGTTCAGCAATTTGTTTGAGGCGAAGGAGTTGGGCCTGCATATCTTTGCGGGTCCAGGTGGCGGCAAACAAATTAAAGCCCCAGGCAACGGCAGGATTGGGAATTTCAAATTCAAAGCGATTGACGAGTCGAGTCTGGTTGCCGTCGGGTTGACAATCCCAGCGATCGCCACCTTTGAAAAATCCCTGAAACTCCCACACAATCAGTCCAGGTTCCCGTTGAGCGATCGCACAGTTTAAGCTGGGTTGCAACAGGGGAATATTCAGAATAAACCGACTGCGACTCCCCACAGCGGTATCCCATTCACCAATCGGTTCGCAACGCAAGGCGGGATTCAACCACTGGTGCATTAAAGCGCGATCGGTAATACAGTAATCAACCACCGTAGGGCTGGCCTGAATTTGAATAGACTGTTCAAAGACTTGAGATGACATGAGAAATTAGACCTAATAGATGACAAGTTTTGATAGAAACTCCCCTTCAGAAAAGAAATACCAATGAGTTAGGAGAGTCTGAAAGGGGCGTGAATCAGCCGAAAAGACAGCCAATCCTGACCTCGGATGGCCTGAGAATTGTTACAAATCACTACAGTTCTAATATTTTGTGACAAATTGTCCCTAATCTAAATTCTAGTTACGAACAATTGAAGCATAGAGCGTTTGCTCCGCCTCCATTGAGAATTGGGAAAAACGCAAAAGATGACATAGACTACAGCAACAGATGCATAGCCCTGTAGGATAGGGGCAAATGCACTGACTCGCATTTAAGTTGTTGCCTGTCTCAATTGGAGAGGAGAACATCATCAACTCCTTGGAGTGCGAGCATCTTGCTCGCTCTCGATCATCCAGTTTAAGTGCATTTTTCAGCTTACTGGATGATCAACTCTGTTGAACGGTCATATCGGAAGTACACTCAAATCACCTTATGAATGGAATTTTGCACGAAACATCAGCCGTGGTTTGGGGGAATTTAAGCCCCGAAGCCCTGCTGGCTCAGGACCCAGCAGGATTTGCTGCTGGCTTTGGCCTCGGGCAGGTTACGGGATTTCTTCAAGCCCTGTTGGTACAGTTGGGGATGTTCCTGCCCAGTTTATTAGGAGCCCTGGCGATTTTAATCGGTGGCTGGCTCGTTGCCACCATTGTGGCCGGAATTATTAGAAAGGTCCTCCACAGCACAAATCTGGATAACCGGATTGCCAGTGCCGTCATGGGACGAGCACCGGGCCAGGAGATGCCTCCCACGGAAAAGTGGATCTCGAATGCGGTCTACTGGCTGATCATGATTTTTGTCTTGGTCGCCTTTCTCCAGGCCCTAAATCTGGAGGTGGTTTCCCAACCCCTGAATCGGTTCTTAGAACAGATTTTCACGTACCTGCCGAAGATTGGGGGTGCCGCAGTCCTGTTGGGTGTGGCCTGGATCTTGGCAACCCTCGCCAAAATGTTACTAACGCGGGGATTAGCGCAGTTCCGCTTAGATGAACGGCTGGCCGAACAAACGGGAGAGACGACAGACCCACAAACTGCTGGGGAAAGCCGGTTTTTACTCAATGAAACCCTAGGCAATGCTCTCTACTGGTTTATCTTTCTGTTCTTTCTGCCCCTAATTCTGAATGCCTTAGAATTAAATGTCCTGCCGGTCCAGAACTTGGTCAATGACTTTCTGTCGGCAGTGCCTAAGATTCTGATGGCGGTGATTATTGGGGCTGTCGGTTGGTTTATGGCGCGGATTGTACGCGGCATTGTCACGAACCTGCTGGCGGCGACGGGGACCGATCGCCTCGGTGCTCAGTTGGGTCTGTCTCGGACTCAAGATGGAATGTCCCTGTCTCAACTGATTGGGACGATTGTCTATGTCTTGATTCTGATTCCGACAGCGATCGCGGCGTTGAATGCGTTGGAAATCGCAGCGATCTCCGTTCCGGCGATCGCCATGCTGTCACAAATTCTGTTCGCCATTCCCCTGATTTTGACCGCAGGGCTAATTTTGGCGTTGTTTTATGCGATCGCCAAGTTCACCTCGGATCTGGTCATCCGCATTCTTCGCAGCATCGGCTTCAACAATATCTTCTCCTGGCTAGGTCTGCCGACGACCGGCAGTGGCAACCCTCCCCAACCCCCACCGGCAGACTCCCCGGATATGCGATCGGGTCAACAAACCGTTGTCCAACCCTCCTCGTCTTCCACGAGAACTCCGGCTGAAATTGTCGGAATTGTCACCTGGGTGGGCATTATGCTCTTTGGGGCCGTGGCAGCCACAGAAGTTCTGCAATTGCCAGCCCTCACCATCATTATGCAGGGCCTACTGGTGATCGCCGGTCAGGTTCTGATTGGGTTGATCGTCTTTGGCATTGGCCTTTACCTGGCCAATCTGGCCTATCATGTCATCTCCGGTTCCCGAGGGTCCCAATCCCAACTTCTGGCTCAAGCGGCTCGAATTGCGATTATTGCTCTGGCTGGTGCGATGGCACTCCAACAAATGGGGATTGCTCCTCATATTGTCAACTTGGCCTTTGGGTTGCTCTTTGGGGCTGTTGCCGTCGCTATTGCCCTAGCCTTTGGCTTAGGGGGCCGCGATGTGGCTTCCGAACAATTGCGAGAATGGCGCAATGATTTCAAACAACGACAAGAAAAATAACCAGAGGGGTCACCAGTCCCAACTTAAGTCATTCTCTTTAAGTGAGAAAACCTAGGCTTTTTCAGGGTAAAGCCTTGATGAAAAAAGATTACCCCAACTCACTTGAGTTTTTTATCTTTTTTCTTTCTCTCACTTTTACGAGTTTTTCTTGGAGTTCCTCCTTAATCCGACCCATAATGGTGGTTTCATCGAGGGACTCAATAATCCGGGTGACCACGGCTTTTGGCCCATCCGGTCCCCAGGACGCCCCATTAGCCAAGTAGGTTTTGGTCACCTGACCAATGGCGTAGGAAGAAAACCCGGCGACACCGGCTTGGGTAATGGCAACGGAAAGATAGGGTACTAACGAGGCCCCCCCCGTAGCCGGTGCCGCCAATCCTAATAACCCTTTCAGGGATGATAACCCCAGATTTGCCAGGAGTTCGCTGGCACTAATTCCGCCCATACTCAGGGCTATTTTTTTGAGCAGATTGATGGCCCCGGCTTGGGTCATGGGAATGCCATAGAGCTTTGATAAGGTTAAAATCGTGGCAACATCAATCACTGCGCCACTGAGGATATCGACTGCCGTAATCGGATTCAGGGCGATCGCCACCGCTTTGGTCATCACCGCATTCCAAATCAATCGGTTGGCACTCTTGTCCCGAATCTCCATCTTGCGCTCAACCAATTGTTCATTCACATCCCCGGCATAAAGCAGGGTATTCAACGCCACCAGGGATTTTCCCTCCCGGTCTAAAATTTCTAGAATTTTTAATTTTAAATCCTCGACTTGCGGTAAACCCCGCTTCATCTGCACCGCCATTGTGCCATCGCTTCGAGGGGTTGCTTGGGCCACTAAAGGGGCTGCTGCTGCCATGACGATTTCATCAGAAGACAGCAGTTCTTTGACCCGATCATCGCGGATTTTGCGATAGACTGCTTCGCGATCGGCTTCGGGATATTGGTCAATTTTGTTAAAAATCAGCAGCATGGGTTTCCCCGCATCCCGCAACTGGGAAAGGGCTTCATATTCCACCTGGGTCATATCCCCAGCGACGGCAAATAAAATTAAGTCCGCCCGAGAAGCTACCTGCTGGGCCAAAACTTCCCGGGTTTGACCATCGACTTCATCAATTCCCGGGGTGTCAATCAGTTCGATTTGAGACTGTCCAATTCCCGAGAGGGTGAGTTGGGTAATGTTGCCCTCTCCGCCATCTAGGGGCGATCGCTCAACTCGCCAATTCACCCCCTGAGAGGTCCGGGTTACCCCGTGAATCGGCCCGGTTTCAAAGACATTCTGCCCCAATAAGGCATTCAAAATCGACGATTTTCCCCGTCCCACCATGCCAAACACGGCGATTTGCACCACCGTCCGTTCTAGTTTATCCAGCATGGTGCTGAGTCCTTCAATCTCTGGATCCAAGCCCGCTCGTTCTTCCTGGGTCAGGTCCAGATTCGCAACTAACTCTCTTAGGGCATCTTTGGCTTGTTTGTAGTTCAGGTCCGCCTGAATATCTGCAAACGACAAAATTGCCTCATCCAGTTCTCCATCTAAATTGGAGGAACCGGCTGAGGGTAAGGGGGAATCATGGGAGTTGGGGATTTGTTCCTCGTACTCGTGGGAACCTCCGTGAGTCATAAGAGGTGGGCTATCCTTCAGCGATCTACACTACCAATCGTAGTCCAGACTAGCCCGAGACGGGGAGATGAAATTGAGGGGGAATGCCTCAAACTCCAGGATTAAAACTATTTAATCGCGGGGTTTTAGGCAATTTGGCTCATGAAAGATAGGTCAAGCGCCCCAAAATTGGTACTTAAGGCTACATTGACATTTTCTAACATTTTGATGAGCCAGATAATGCTATCATTGTTAGAATTTTCATAGTGGTTAAATAAGATGGATAGCCGTTTTTCTAAATAGGGTTTCACTTTCCGACAAAGCAGAACAATTTTCAGCAGCATCCCCGTTGTCCGGGTAGGTCCAATATTAGAAACCACATCCAGAAAGATAAAGTGAGTGGGCTTTTGAGAGCTTTCCACGACTAAAAAGTTCAGGAGTTGGCTGCAAGTTCTCACCACCAGAAAATCACTGAGTTTCTGGGAATCACTCTGGGGTAAGGTGGCTTTTAAATGCTTACATAATTTGTCGTTAAATTGGCGTTTGCCATATTCCGGGTCAACGGACCCAATCAGGTAGTCGTATAAATCGGCTTTAAATTCTCGGTAGTTCGGAGCTTGACTGGTGTGGGTGATAAAACTCTGCGCTAAGTCCCGGTAAGTGTGGCCCCCTTCTGCTTTCCCGACATAATCTTTCAGGGAATAATACAGTTCGCGATCGCTCAGTAAGGTGGGATTGTTAACCGGCGACAGGTTTCGGACTGCATTCACATTCCCCATCCGCCGGACCTGCGATCGTCGGACTTGATAGGTGACATACTGGGATAAGTTAATTTCAAATTGCCGTTGCCGTTGCGCTTGAATTTTTCGCACGGTTTGCTGATGCTCATAGCTGCTATCTTCACTCAGCAAGCAATGAGAGTACAGGTAGGGATAGCGATCGATAAAGGTCCCCAGGGGCCGATGCTCTTTAGGCGGGCTGATTTCCGAACTATGTTGCACCACCTTCGATAACCGTCTCAGGGTTAGGTACTGATCCGTTGCGGTGAAGTCTTTGACTAATTCTTGCAACTGTCGGCCCGTTCGAGAGCGTCCATAAGGATTATAGCCCCCAGGCCGCTCAAACAGGGCCACCAACTCGGGAATCGCCTCTTGCGTTTGGCTGTGCATTTGCCAGCGATTCACTAAAATGTGGCAACATCTATTTAGAATAAACTTAAAGTCTTGGTCCATGCCCTTATAGGTGAGCATCCGACCTAACGCCCCTGAAATCTCAGCTTCGGGGTAGTCCCTGCCTTCAATAAAGAGGCTTTGAAAGCGCGAGATCAGTTCGGACGGTGGCTCCGCTTTCACCAATTCGAGGAGGTGATCGTATAGTAACTGCTCCTCCTGGCTTGTTTTTCGGTTGTAAGGATCCGTTCGATGATTCACTTGACTTTCCCCCTGCCCAGATGTTTAATTTGATTCAATTTCCCAGAGCGAGCGTTTTCAATAGGACACAATTTCCCCCGGTGGAAGATTGTCAGACCTTAATGGATAATTAATTGTTAATCCGCTTGGATAATGGCTATCAAACCGATTCAGATCAGTCTCGGGCCGCTGGGATTCACATAATGTTACATGAAACTCTTCTAAAAGAGTGGGTGAGCTTTTGCGATTTGGGAACGGGTCTGAGCTTTCCCGGACGCATAGGACCTCTATCTATTAGAATAGCCTAGGCAGATCTCCTCAACCATCCAGTATCGTAAAAAGTTGATAAAGATGCCAGGGGGGATTCACGGAATTTTAATGAAGATTTATCACGATTGACCTTGGAAACACCTTTATGGTATGTCCACGGCTGAGATTGCTCCGATTGAGGCGATCGCTGGTGTTCGTGCCAGCTTTCGGGGATGGTATCATTAATTTTTATTAAATTCAAGTCCTGCCATCATGTCTTGTGTTGTGACCCTTGCTCAACTGCTTTCCCTCTTGAATGCCCAAGCCCTTCACCCCCTATCAGAGGAACTGGGCGCAAAACAGGCTCTCGGTATGATCACGGATACGCGCAGTTTACGGGCTGGTGAGGTCTTTGTGGCCCTAAGAGGGACACAGTTTGATGGGCATCAGTTTATTGGGTCCGCATTTGACAAAGGGGCGATCGCCGCCATTGTCGATCGCAACTATGTGAGTCCCAACCCAGACTGGCCCCTATTGGTAGTCCCGGATACCTTAGCCGCTTATCAGGCGATCGCCCATTGGTGGCGCACCCAGTTTGACATCCCCGTGATTGGCGTCACCGGATCCGTCGGCAAAACCACCACCAAAGAATTAATCTCAGCGGTTTTGAACACCCAGGGACCTGTTCTCAAAACTGAGAAGAATTATAATAACGAAATTGGCGTTCCCAAAACCCTCTTAAATTTGACCGCAGACCATCATTATGCTGTGATTGAAATGGCCATGCGCGGCACCGGAGAAATTGCCCTCCTCGCAGAAATTGCCGCCCCGACCATTGGCGTCATTACTAATGTCGGTACAGCGCATATTGAACGCTTGGGTTCCGAAGAGGCGATCGCCAAAGCCAAATGTGAACTCTTAGAAAAAATGTCCCCAGAAGGAATCGCCGTCCTCAATTACGACAATTCCCGATTAATAGAAACCGCAGCAAAAGTCTGGTCCGGAAAAACCCTCACCTATGGGTTAACCGGGGGAGACTTGCAGGGAACCTTAAAAGCGGGAGATGTCCTAGAAGTCGAAGGCACGACTTTTCCCGTCCCGCTTCCCGGGGAACATAATGCTTTAAACTATTTAGCTGCATTAGCCGTCGCCAAACTCCTCAATGTGAGTTGGGAACCGCTCAAATCCGGTTTAGCCGTGGAATTACCCGATGGCAGGGCCAGACGGTATGAATTAGCCAATGATATTGTCATTTTAGATGAAACCTACAATGCCGGGTTAGAATCCATGACTGCTGCACTCCAAATGCTGGCAAAAACCCCAGGAAAACGGCATATAGCCGTCCTCGGAACCATGAAAGAATTGGGAGAGCGATCGCTAGAATTTCATCAGCGCATCGGCAGCGTTGCCCAATCCTTAAATCTCGATGGATTATTCATCTTTGCCGACCCCGCAGAAGCCGCAGCAATGGCCAAAGGTGCAACAGGGTTACCCCTTGTAGAAATTATCGATATCGAACAACAAAACGCCCATGATTACCTCTGCCAGCGAGTCAAAGACTGGGTAAAAAGTGGCGATCGCATTCTCTTTAAAGCCTCTCATTCCGTCCAACTCGATCGCGTAGTCGAAAAATTTCGAGCCGCGTAAATTCCAGGTAAGTAAAAACCCAGCCAGTCGTTCTTAATTGTTCAACGTCCCGACTTCAGTCGTTCTCTTCTTCATGTTCAACGTCCCGACTTCAGTCGTTTCTTAAGTTCAACGTCCCGACTTCAGTCGTTCTCTTCTTCATGTTCAACGTCCCGACTTCAGTCGTTCTCTTCTTCATGTTCAACGTCCCGACTTCAGTCGTTTCTTAAGTTCAACGTCCCGACTTCAGTCGTTAGCCCCCCGGTCCCATTTTAAAATTCCAACTCCAAAAACCGGGTTTCCATCCCAAAGTGGCTACAAACTGCCACAAATCTTGTCAAGAAACCCGGTTTTTCTTCCCTCTCCTGTACCCACCTCCTATCCCTTCCTTAAAACTATTCAAAACATGGCAATCAGACTAGATCAGATTATAGTCATTGACATTGAAGCAACCTGCTGGGAAAAAGAACCCCCACCCAATCAAGAACGAGAAATCATCGAAATAGGCATCTGTCCCCTGGATATCACCTCTGGGGAACTACTAGAAAAAAAGAGCATCTTAGTCAAACCCAAACAGTCCCAAGTGAGTGAATTCTGCACCCAACTCACCACCTTAACTCAAGCCCAAGTGAACCAAGGAGTATCCTTGGGCCAAGCTTGTTCCATGCTCAGAAATAAATATATTGCCCATCAAAGAATTTGGGCCAGTTATGGCGAATTTGATAAACGGCAATTTCAAGTAGAGTGCGAGAAAAAAGGGATTCGATATCCCTTTAGTAATCGGCACATTAACGTAAAAACCTTGTTTTCAGTTATGTATGCCTTAGAAAAAGAAGTAGGAATGGCCGGGGCATTAGAACAGCTCAATTTGCCCTTAGAGGGAACCCACCACCGAGGTCATGATGATGCCTGGAATATTGCTAAAATTTTGGCTAAATTAATTACTGAGCAACGGAAATGAGCTAATGTTTAATATCATTGACTTACCGGATTGCCGGGATACCTTCCTTGAACCCCTGCGTGAATTACTCCTGAAAGGGTTTCGTGAAAACTGGCCGGAAGCATGGCCCACAATCGAGGCGGCAAGACAGGAGGTTTTAGATTCCTGGGCAGAGGATAGAATTAACCGAATTGCTATCAATGAGGCAGGTGAAGTATTAGGATGGGTTGGCGGAATTTCCCAATATAACGGCCATGTTTGGGAGGTTCATCCCCTTGTGGTGGCGGCGGATTATCGCCGCCAAGGGATTGGCAGAGCTCTCGTGAAGGATTTAGAAGAACAAGTCAGACAACGAGGTGCATTAACCCTCTGGTTGGGAAGTGATGATGAAATGAATATGACCAGTCTTTCCGGGGTAAATCTTTACTCCAATTTGTGGGAAAAAATTCGGGATATTCAAAATTTGCGAGGCCATCCCTATGAATTTTATCAAAAGTGTGGGTTTGAAATCGTCGGCGTCATGCCCGATGCCAATGGGATAGGGAAACCGGATATTTATATGGCAAAATCCGTGGGTTGATAAAGCATCCCCCCCAGGCATCTTCTGGTGCGAACCGGAAAACCCATAGCTCTTGTTGTAGCATCATCCTAGAACGTCGGTACAATCCAGGTGAGAAACCGGGTTTCTGGCCCAAAATCATGGGAATGAACAGGAAGTTCGGAAAGAAACCCGGTTTCTTGTCCCCGGAATCTAATCCGATACCGACGCCCAAACACACCTTAATTTGATGTCGAGGGATAAATGAAAGGTCATCAATTCGCCAAAACCGCAGCGATTCTCCCTTGGAAACGCTACGCGATCGCCTCCCTGCTATGCGCCCTATCTTTAGCTTGTACTGGAACTGTGAATCGGCAAAGCACTCTTACAACTGCCAACGCCAGTGATACCGAACCGAATATTTCCTATGGGGAGTTAGTTTTTCCCCAACAATCTGACTATTTTATTATTCCGGTTGGATTGGAGGGTGATGGAAAAAGCTCGAAAAGTGTATTTTCTAAGGATATGTATCGAGATTCTGCCTACGATCGCATGAGTCTGATGACGATTTATAATTTAATTTTTCATAATCGGCGCACGGGAGAATCGCATTTACTCCTCAGCGAAAATACCTTAATTTCTTCATTTCACCTGATTAATGAGGAAAATGAAGCCGGGGAACCGATTAAAAATCAGTTTATGTTTTTAGAGGTGATTCCTGAAGATACGAATCAAGATGGAAATCGCGATCGCCAGGATGCAGTAATTGGCTATATTGCTGATGCTTCCGGGAAAAATCTCAAACAGGTGACGCCGGATAATACTCAACTGGTGTTCTGGCAAATTGATAAACCGTTAGGAGTTCTGTTACTCAAGGTGGTTCAAGATTCTAATAATGACCGCAAGTTTACGGGAGAAGATGATATCAGTTTTATCAAAGTTCCCCTGAATAAGCTAGGGATTGGACCGGATATTATTACGCCGGAAATGCGCCAGCAAATTAATCAGCGGGTTAAGTTATAGCAAGGCTATTTCATTCTCCTCTTGAACAGTTGCCCCAGACACAACGGGTAGATATGGGATTGACACAGGCCAAAGTCATAGAGGGGTTGATAGAAGAAGTTACAGATCTCAAAACATCTGTAGAGAGGACCGTCAAACTTCCTTAAAGCCTCCCCCCCTCTACAGATATTTTGAAGAAATCGGAAAACCCCAAAAAACAAGCTAACGCCGAAACGAATGCTCCCACTAATGAGTTGTCTTTGATTCCGAAGTCTGAGTAAACCCCCCCTTTTGTCAATCCTCCCTAGGGTGTTCCAACAAATAAATCATCCAAATCCCGATGGTTAAGCACCTAACAAGACTGTATTATACCAAATCCGGAGTTTAAAAGTCGTTTTACTCTTGATCCCGCGCAGGAGAGGCTCTGTCCTTGGAGACAGACCCTTTCCTTACGGAATGCTACGCGAACAGGGTGTGAGGTTTGTGGGTATTTTATTTTTTGGAGTTCCCTAAGTAGCTTTGCAAATAGTTGAGAGTGAGCCGTTTAGTTTCTGTCACTAGGCGCTGTCGAAATGTTTTCTCCTGGTTGAGGGAGAGCCATAGTAGTGTGCCGATCGCTTTGACTAGGACAAAGGCGATCGCCTCACAATCCGCTCGTTCTAATTTTGCATCCCGTTTGGCTAGGGAAGAGGCTAAATCCTGAATTAACTCAGCATCGGTTGCCTCATCGATTTCTTCCAATTCGCCGATTGTTCCCTGCACTTCCATAAAAATGGCATGGTAGCTGGGGTGCTCGGTAAAGAAGCGATCGGTGGTATCAATTAACTGATCCACGTAATCCGATAAGGAGAGGGTCGTGGGCTCAGTCTGATCAATGACAGTCAACTGTTGATGCAACATTTCTGCATAACGCAGGGCCAAGGCTTTTAGAATGGCGGTTTTATCTGGGAAAAACTGGTAGAGTGACCCGATCGAAACCTGGGCTTGAGCGGCGATCGCATTGGTTGTCGTAGCGGTGTAACCCTGGCTGGCAAACAATTCTTCTGCTACATCCAGAATGCGATTGACCCGCACCTGGCTGCGGGCTTGTCGCGGCTTGCGGCGCATTCCACCGGCAGTTAGTGGGCGTTCAGACATGAGCATTCTCCTTGGCTTTGAACAATAAATGAGTACCCCTCATATTTTACTTGACAAAACATGAGGGGTACTCATATTATAGAAATATGAGTCTTGCTCATATCTTAACTCGGTGGGCTGCCAGAGAATCCCGTTATGTCTTGAGAATCTAAGGGGTGTACGGGTCCACAATTGATCACCACTTACTTTTTTGGAGTGATGTCTTATGCAACCGTTCAATTTAGCTACAACCAACGCATCTGTGAACATTCATGGGCAGAAACAGACGCAAAATCCAATCCTCCGGGGGGTTAAATCCGTGGGTTCCAAGCTGCTGATCGTTAAGTCATTTATCTCAATGCTGTTTGGAGACTATAGCCTGGATACAGTCGGGGAACTGACTTATGGATTGTTAGAAACCCCTGCCTACGATTTAGTCGCGCAGTATCTCAATCAAGATCCAGCTTGCGCTACCCTGATTCGCGATCGTTACATTCCGCCCGCCCACGACATAGATACCTTACTCACCTTGCCCCACAATTCCCTGGGATACATCTATGCAGCCCATATAAAGAAAACGGGATTCGACCCCAACCTCCATGCTGGAATGACCGCCAAATCCGATGCTGAATATGTTGAACTCCGGCTGAGTCAAACCCATGATCTCTGGCACGTTGTGACCGGATTTGATACCGATGAAATCGGCGAACTGGGTTTACAAGCATTCCATTTACCGCAGTTTCCCTATCCCCTGGCAACCCTGTTGGTCGCGAATAGTTTGATATCTACTACATTAAAAGCACCGGAAATGTTGCCCCAGTTGCTTGCAGCGATCGGCCAGGGATTTCAAATGGGTAAAACGGTTAAGCCCCTCTTTGCCCAGAAGTGGGAAGAGGGTTGGGAAAAGCCTTTGAGGCAATGGCAGGCAGAGTTAAATCTTCAACCTCTTGCTCACGCTACTACGAACAATTGAAGAGAACGACTGAAGTTGTTACTATGAACAATTGAAGAGAACGACTGAAGTTGTTACTATGAACCATTGAGGGTGTTCCAACAAATAAATCATCCAAATCCCGATGGTTAAGCACCTAACAAGACTGTATTAGCCCGCGCAGGCACCGCTTTGTCCGTGTAGCCCCAGGCTTTCTAAGCGGAACGCTACGCGAACAGCCTGCGGGTTTTTTGGGGATTTTATTTTTTGGAGTTCCCTGAAGAGAACGACTGAAGTTGTTACTATGGGAGCATCTCAATTTTGCCTAAAAGGGGAATTTATACCTCTTGCTCCCCCTTCCCTCGGAGGGAAGGGGGCTGGGGGGTTAGGTCTCTTTGCCTAGCCCTGTCAAGGTGTGTAGATTGTAGGGGCGTATTGCATACGCCCTCTTTTGGGCGTATGCAATACGCC
>NZ_JAMXOT010000109.1 GCF_024220515.1 Oscillatoria sp. HE19RPO | reverse complement strand
ACAAGAGAACGACTGAAGTCGTTACTACGAACTAGGACAAGAGAACGACTGAAGTCGTTACTACGAACTAGGACAAGAGAACGACTGAAGTCGTTACTACGAACTAGGACAAGAGAACGACTGAAGTCGTTACTACGAACAATTGAAGAGAACGACTGAAGTCGTTACTACGAACATGGGGGAGGTTAGAGGACGCCTTTTGAACTGGGGATGGTGGTGGCGCGACGGGGGTCGATTTCCGTTGCCATGCGGAGGCTGCGGGCGAAGGCTTTGAAGGTGGCTTCGATGATGTGATGGGAATTAATGCCGTCGAGTTGGCGGATGTGTAGGGTCATTTGGGCGTGATTGACGATCGCCACGAAGAATTCCCTCACTAATTGGGTATCATAGGTGCCGACTCGTTGGGTGGGAATGTCTAAGCCATAGCTTAAGTGAGGGCGACCGGAAAAGTCTAAGGCGACTTGAATCAAGGCTTCATCCAGAGGGGCGACAAAGTGACCAAACCGGACGATGCCTTTGCGATCGCCGAGGGCTTTGCCCAAGGCTTGACCTAATGTAATCCCCACATCTTCATTGGTATGATGGTCGTCAATTTCTATATCCCCGGTGGCTTGTACTTCCAGGTCAATCAAGCCGTGAGAGGCAATTTGATGTAACATATGGTCGAGAAAGGGTACCCCTGTAGCAGCGGTACAGTTCCCTTGACCATCGAGATTAATGGTTACATGGACATCGGTTTCCCCAGTGGTGCGTCGGACGGTGGACATCCGGGGGAGTTGGCCTAAATTTTGTTCGGAATCAGCTTTTGTAGAACTCTCGGAGGAGGAAGTCGGGCTAGTTCGGGTCTGCATAATTGGCTTTGGTGGCGATCGCAAAAATAGTCTTAATCTTGATCTTATCTTGTCTAGGGGGAAACCTTGGACAATTAAGAGATAGAGGGGTTGAATGATGGAGAAGAGATCCCCCCAACCCCCCTTAAGAAGGGGGGCTTTTCGGAATTGAAGGTTGAATTTTAATCCGTAAAGTCTCAATTCTTCAGGGATTACATTCCCATGATGCAGTAGCCGGAATCGACATAGATGATTTGACCTGTAATGCCGCTGGATAAGTCGCTACAGAGGAATGCAGCAGTATTGCCCACTTCAGTTTGGGTGACAGTACGCCGCAGAGGGGCCATTTCTTCCACATGGTGGATCATGTCCAGGATGCCACCGACGGCAGAAGAGGCGAGGGTCCGGATGGGACCGGCAGAGATCCCATTAACGCGGACATTTTGGGGTCCCAGTTCAGCGGCGAGGTAGCGGACATTCATTTCTAAGGCAGCTTTGGCAATCCCCATGACATTGTAGTTGGGGATGACGCGGACGCCACCGAGGTAGGTGAGGGTGACGATGCTGCCGCCTTCGGTCATTAGGGGTTTGGCGGCAGCAGCGAGGGAAACCAGGGAGTAGGAACTAATATCCAAAGCGCGGGTAAAGCCTTCGCGGGAGGTGTTGCTGAAGTCTCCGGTGAGTTCATCTTTCCCGGCAAAGGCGAGGCAGTGGATGAGGATGTCGATTTTGTCCCAGGTTTCGCGGATGGTGTCGAAGGTGGCTTGAATTTGGGCGTCATCCTGGACATTACAGGGGACGAATACGCTGGGGTTGAGGGGTTCGACTAATTCCTTGACTTTTTTTTCGTGGCGGCCCTTTTCATCCGGGAGATAGGTGATGCCGAGATTGGCCCCAGCTTTGTGGAGTTGTTGGGCGATGCCCCAAGCGATGGAACGGTTGTTAGCAATTCCGGTGACTAAGGCGTTTTTTCCTGTTAAATCTAGCATGGAGGGTTTATTCTAGTAAAAATTACTCAGGAGCACGGGTTTTGCCCCAGGGTGAGGCTGGCGGGATCTCAGAGTCCTCCTCAAACGAGGAGTCGCCCCTGATGGCGGTTGACCGGCTACGGTTGCAGCCATGAAGCCAGAGGATTGACTCGCAAGAGTCGATCGCCCTGGGTCTGTTCCCCAATTTGATTGAATCACAACGGGGGACTCTGGAACGTTCCAGAGGTGGGTTTGGAGGAAGCCACTCGCCGGACATCGTAGATCAGAATATTTTTATCCAGGGATCAGCCAACTGGTCGCCATTATGTATCCCCAAGCACAAAAAAACCGCGAATGGTCCGTTTAAGTAATGTAAAGTACAAAAGTCAGAGAACTCTAACAAGAGCGGGTCGGTAATGACAATAAACCGTTAGCAAGTTATCAAAAAAGAAGATACGAGATGACAATTAGAAGGAACGGATATGGTAATGACCCAAGATAGACCACTAGCCGCAGTCTTCCGTCAGATGGGAAGTGGATCGTTTCCCCCAGTGGTGGAAAATTACGAACGAGGAAAGACCATCTTTTTCCCTGGGGATCCCGCTGAACGGGTTTATTTTTTACTCAAAGGTGCCGTTAAGCTATCCCGAGTCTATGAAGCGGGAGAAGAAATTACCGTGGCCCTGCTGCGGGAAAATAGTGTATTTGGGGTACTCTCCCTGATTACGGGGCATCGTTCGGACCGCTTTTATCATGCCGTTGCCTTTACCCCAGTCGAGTTGCTTTCAGTCCCGATCGACCAGGTGGAAAAGGCGCTTAAGGAAGATCCCGACCTATCAATGTTGATGTTGCGCGGCTTATCTTCCCGGATTTTACAAACGGAAATGATGATTGAAACCTTGGCCCACCGGGATATGGGTTCGCGGTTGGTCAGTTTTCTGCTGATTTTGTGTCGGGATTTTGGGATACCGACTTCCGAGGGGATTACGATTGATTTAAAGCTGTCCCATCAGGCGATCGCCGAAGCCATTGGCTCAACTCGGGTCACGGTCACCCGTTTGTTGGGGGATCTGCGTTGTGAACAGATGATCTCTATTCATAAAAAGAAGATCACCGTTCATAATCCAGTGGCCTTGAGTCAGCAATTTACATGATCTGAACCCAACCAGGGTCAACCTTAACAGAATAGGGCACAGACAATCAGGGGATCGGGGATCGGGGTGAGAAGTAGTCAGTTTTCTGTTGATTTTCTGCCCTGGTGGGACACTCAGAGGATACCGTTGGCTTGAAGTTGTTTTTTCTAAAACCGAGGCTAATCACGCGACTGGGACAGATAGAACGGGCGATCGCCCGTAAGCTCAACAACTGCTCACCCGCTGCCCGGGTGTGAGAGGTTGAGTTCATGCAGGCATTTAGCGAAACAAGGACAGGATACTGCCATTAGAATCGGCATTGGGATCTGTTATAGTGCAAAAGAGCGGAACTTTGCCAGAGGTCCTAGCAGAGTATTTTAGCTCCACAAGTTTTTGTCTCGGCTAGATCTGGACGGAGTTGAATAAGTAGTGATGACGAGCGCATACGTCCTGATACTCGCTGTGTTGGTCTTGGGGGGGTTGCTCGCTACCCTGGGCGATCGCCTCGGTACTAAAGTCGGTAAGGCCCGTTTAAGTCTGTTTGGTCTGCGCCCAAGACAAACCGCTACAGTGGTCACCATTGTCACTGGGTTAATGATTGCTGCCTCAACTTTGAGTATCCTATTTGCCACGAGTAAATCGTTGCGAGTGGGCGTGTTTCAACTGGATGAAAAACTCAAAGAATTGCGAGAAGCTCAAAAGGAACTCGTGGCAGTGATCACCGAAAAACAGCAGGTGGAAGCCCAACTCAACCAAGCCCGAGAACAGCAGGTGGTGGCGCAACAACAATTAAATGAGATCGATCGCTCGTTGCAAGGGGCGATCCAAAAACAAGCCGAGACTGAAGCTCAATTGAATCAGACTCAGGGGGAATTGAATCAAACTCAGACCCAACTCAGCGGCATTCAAACCGATTTTGAGAAAGCTAGAACCGAACTGAGTCAGATTGAAGGGAAATTTGAGCGCGCTCAAAGTCAGCTTGAGGAGGTGTCCCAACAGGCGCAGAAGCTGCGGGATGATATTGTCACCCTGCAATTAGAACGGCGGGAGTTGATTGAACAGGGGGAGCAAGTTAGAGCCACGATTGTCCAACGGGACCGGGAACTGGCGCTCAAACAGGCTGAAATTGAGCAGCAACGCCAGGAAGCGGCACAGCAGCGGGAGTTGCTCACCCAACAGAAACGCCAACTAGATGAGCAAATTCGCCAACTAGCGCAACAGCAGCAGCAAATTGCCGTTCAAGAAGGGGATATTGCCCAGCAACAGGAGCAAATGGCTCAACAGGCGGCAGAAATTGCCCAGCAAAAGCAGGCGATCGCCAATCAAGAACAGGAGTTAGGGAAACAGGAACAGGAAATCGCGAGGCAGGAATTGGAAATTGCCCAGCAAAAGCAGGCGATCGCCCTTCAGGAGGAGGAAATTGCCCAACGCGATCGCCAAATTTCTGAGCAGGAGATGGCGATCGCCCAACAGCGCACGTTATTGAAACAGTTAGGCACTCAACAAGCGTTTCTCCAAGGGGAAGTTGAAAGTCTGGAACGGGATTTTCAATTGTTGCGGGAAGGAACCGTTGCCATTCGCCGGAATCAAGTGTTGGCTTCCGGGGTCCTGCGGGTCCTCCGCCCAGAAACGGCACCGGAAGCAACCAAGCAATTGTTAACGGAAGCAAATTTGGCGGCGATTTCCTTGATTCGTCCCGGAACCACTCAACTGAATGAATGGGCGATCGCGATTACAGATACGGAACTAGACCAACTCATTGGCCAAATTGATGATGGTCAAGATTATGTGGTCAGAATTCTCTCCGCTGCCAATTATTTGTTGGGTGAACGGCAGGTAAATGTTTTTGCCGATGCAGTGCCTAATCAGGTGGTTTTCAATGAAGGAGAACTGGTAGCCACGACTGCGGTCCGGCCCTCGGAAATGAGTGAAGATGAGATTAAAGAACAATTGAATTTATTGTTAGCTGCCGCTAACTTTAGAGCAAGGCGATCGGGGATTTTAACGGATTCTATCCAAGTGGGAGATGGTCGTCTGGCCGCTTTGATGGAATTTATCAAGCAACTTCCAGACTCTCAAGACAATAATGAACCGGGCATTATTCAAGCGATCTCCGCTGGTCAAACCTATACCTCGGGTCCACTGACTTTAGAGTTTAAGGTGGTTCATCAGGGCAAAGTTGTGTTTCCCACGGAGTAGGGGACTGGGGTGAGCTTTTGCCGGTTGAGTTCAGGGTTAATCTGAATAAAGGTCACCGCAGAATTGTCGGAATAATTGTCAGAGTATTTTCCAGTTATAGGGATAATTGAAAAGGAAAAGAAGCAATGGGTAATGCTCAAACAGATACAGTAATTTTGGGCTTCGATCCGGGCCGGTTAAAGTGCGGGATTGCCGTGATGAATAGTCGGGGCAAACTGTTGGTGCATGAAGTGGTTCCGGCTGAAGAGGCGATCGCGGTGATTGAATCTTTCTTTGAAGAGTTTGGGGTTGAACTCCTGGTGATTGGCGATCGCACCACGTCAAAAAAGTGGCAAGAACATATTACCGAATCCCTCTCTATCCCGTTACCCATTGTGCAAGTGGATGAACGCTACAGCACCTTAGAAGCCCGCGATCGCTATTGGGAAATGTATCCGCCTCGGGGATTGACTCGCCTGATTCCCCAAGGAATGCGCCAACCCCCAAGGGCGATCGATGATATCGTCGCCATTCTCTTAATTGAGCGCTATTTAGCCCAAAATAGCTAGGGTTTCCAACTAAATTTCATTAAACCCATCCCATGCCTCCCGCGTCAGTTGCCTCACGGGAGGTAAATCCTCAACGGCTCTATCCCATTGAGGTGTGTCTCGAAGAAGAATATCTCGTAAACGGAGAAGATGAATCCGATAGTTCTCGATATTTGGAAACTCAAGGAGCCTATTTTGGAATCCCGCATTAGGCAAGGATGGGGTTGATGCCGTATAGCCAACTCCCGCTAGTAAAATTCCAATATCAGCTTGATGCCGGACCAAATTAGAGTAAAATATTCCGGCATCTTCTGCTCCCAGCCTACTACTTTTTAGTTTTGATTGAAAATAGATTTTGGAGCCATCAACTACACCATATCCATCAATGCCCCCATCGGCACCCGCTGGACCCGGAGTGAGTCCTAGGACATAGGCAAAACGCCGACCTTGCTCTTGTTTGGTTGCCGAGTCAGCAGATACAAACCCTTCAATCACCGCGTTGATTTGCCGATTATTGCTCATAGTGAAGGGCTACTTGAAGTGCTGCTAGTCTGCTGATTTGGCTTCGGCAAGCAATTGTTTTCATAGAGTAACCGAATTCCTGCGCTGGCACAGTCAGTGACTCTATCTCTGAGACCCATTTGTTTCAGCTTAAGGTTCGTCTCAACAAACAAGGTGAATTGTTTTTTGTGTACATCTTGCCCCTCTTCTTCCTTATTTCTTGGCGGGCTATCGGCCATGATTTCATTTAAAAACTTTTTGTCTTTCTGGCTCAAAAAATAAATATAATGAATCGCCGAATTAATCACATTTATAAAGTTTAAGTTCAAGGCATGAGCAACTTGTTTAAGTTGCTCATGCGTCTCTTTAGAAAAACAAAGTTCAATCGTGCTGTCCCTCGATTCTGAATCCTCCTTGTCAAAATTTTCTTGCCCGTCCTTTATGGCTTGTTCTACTCGCGAGTTTCCTACTGGTCCTTCACCTCCTTTTGAGTTGGTATTTGACAAGGGTTCAGCTTGACTATGTTTTTGAAGGGTAGAATCGTCTACGATTGAGTTGGGTGTATTATTAGTCATTGTTAGAATTCTCTCCTGGTATTAATTGCGTTATTGTCCGATTTCAATAAATTCCTCAAAGTAAGCTCGTAAATCTTCATAGCCTGGAACGTCCCAAATATAATTTCTTTTCTCATAAATGGATTTTTGCATTATATCTTGAACATTAGGCATCGATTTAGACACCGTACAGTTGGCGGGTTTATTTTTCAATTTCTCCAATGGAGCGGCAACTTCATCGGCCTTGATACCTAGAGGGACTACCCGCACTTGAGGGCTAAAAGTCGCTTTTCCTTCCATTATTAAAATGACTCCTAACGTATCCTTTAGATTGTTAAGGGCTTTATATTTTTGAGAATAATTGATGGGGATTAAAATTAAATCTGGGTTGCTCCCTACAATAACGTTGACGATATTGGGTAGGGGAGTATCCATATCTAACACAACATAATCATAACTGCTAGGTGATGCCAATTTTTTAATCGATTTCCGGTTCTTATTAGTAATCACTGATATCCCTTCTTTACTTAAATAAATAGCGTTATCAGTGTCGTCGTCGGGTTTAGAACCGGCATAAAATTCCCAAGCATCGGATTGATCGTCACAGTCTACCAGCAATACCTTCCCCAATTCCGAGCAAACTCCGGCTAGATGCACGGCTAAAGTTGTTTTACCCACACCGCCACCGTTGTGGGTGCAAAGAATAACTTTCATTATTGTTCAGGAGACTCTTCAAAATATTGACAACCATTATAACACAAATCGATGTAGGAGGCAACGGATAGAGTTCCCTAACAGCCTTGCTTGGCTTACTTTTCGGTCAGGCTACTCCTGGATATGGATTCGGTGTTATTGCCTCTAAACTATAGGGGCCAAAAATCATGGGAAGTCAGGATTTTGCGTTGAGAGCATCAAGGGGCTGTCTAAATCCTCAAGGGTTCATCCCCTCTCATCCATTAACCCTCCGATGAGTAGCCCCTTCGAGATTAAAGCTGCGCTCGAATGGTGAAAGAATAGTCTCCCCCGGGTTCGAGTTGATAATCGCATTTTTCTAAAAACCGTCCCAAGGGTTCTTGAATTAAAGCGCGTCCCTGGGACGGTTCGATCGCCAATTTACCCACACGAAAACACCACCGGAAACTCCAACTAAAATCTCCGGCAGTGACTTCCCCCTCTAGGGTGCCCCGTTGCCAAGACTGATTCAGCACTCGAACATGGGCAGTGGTTCTAGGGACTCGCTTCCTACTCACGGCTTTGTTCCGACCACACTGCGACTATTGTAAAGACTCATGGCTTTTTCGCAGCCTTCCTTGAGACTGAGTTCGATCGCATCGCGAACCAGGTACATCACCTCAGACAGCACAGGTTTCTCGTCCGGGGTAAACTTACCCAACACATGAGAAATTGTATCGGTTTCCGCTTTTCCGTCACCCGGTTTACCGATTCCCACCCGTAACCGAGGGAAGTCCTGGGTACTCAAATGGGCGATCGTGGATTTGATGCCATTGTGACCCCCAGCGGAACCAGAAAGGCGCATCCGCAAGCGTCCCACGGGCAAATCCATATCATCATAAATGGTTAATACCGATTGGGGGGGCAGTTTATACCAATCGGTGACAGCGCGAATCGCTTGTCCGGACCGATTCATATAGGTAAGGGGCTTAAGTAGGTAGATTTTATTCCCTTTTGGCCCTCGACCCTCGCCAAAAAGTCCCTGAAAACGGCGGTTTTCTGAGAGAGAAATTTGCCAGGACCGGGCAAGCATATCGACGGCAGCGAACCCAATATTATGGCGGGTTTCATGGTATTTAGCTTCTGGATTTCCCAATCCAACAATCAGTTGAGGAATCACCAGAGGAACAGATGTCTCGCTTGCTGTCATGGCAGTTTTGAAGTCAGATGTTAAGGTTTCGTGTTGATACGGAATCCGGTTGTCAAAGGTCTGTAAAAACCCGCACCCTAAAGGGTGGGGCTATACGGACGAAGCCCGCCTGCGCGGGCTGCGGAGCGAAAACCGACTTTTATCAACCGGATTTGGTATGAGATGGTCGGGACTGTTGCTGATGTGTTCATGCCGCCTTACCGAGTCTGGGATGGCACCCTGCCGGAGATAGCGGGAGGCATGAAACGAGGAATCCCGCCAAGGGAGGGGCTTGGGCTGGATTCGCCCCCATCCTTCGTGGGATAATTTTAGGATTGGCAATGGAGCATAACAAGGGACAAATATTTGCCTCTTAGCCCGCGCAGGCGGGCTTTGTCCGTATAGCCCCACCCTTTAGGGTGCGGGTATTTGCCGACTAGCCTTGTTCAGAGGATGGGATGGCTTCTTCGGGGGAGACGGAACTTGCAACTTTCTGAGATTCAGCGGGTTTAGCCGGTTGGGATGCCTCAATTTGTTGCGCCTCGCGCTTGATTTCGCTTTCAAATTCCCGACTGGCATCCTGGAATCCGCGAATCGCTTTTCCCAGACTGCGACCGATTTCCGGCAACTTTTTGGGTCCAAAAATGAGAAGGGCGATCGTCAGAATCACCATGATTTCGGGCAAACCCATGCCAAAGATATTCACGCAGACCTCCAACAGAGCACTGGTTATTAGTATAGAAAAAAAAATCCCGGTCAAACCGGGACAGCAGGGATACGGAGGATCCCTGCTCTAGGGGCGATCGCCGTAAGTTAGCGCCCGAGGGTGGTCCAATCCACATCGACTCCATTGAGGAGCAACGAAGAGTTATAGATTTGCAGGATAATCACTAAGAACAGGAAAAATAGCAGCATGAACACGCCCATCAGCGGGGTGGTACCCCAACCCGGGGAGACTTTACCATATTCTGCATTTAACGGTCTGAGTAGATTTCCTAATTTTGTTTGCTGTGCCATGGGTCACCTCTTATTCTGGACGGCGAAAATTAATGTTTTGTAATATTCTATAGGAATCGGACTCATAATTTTACTCAAAATATGGAAAATCTGGAACCGGCAACAGTTCTTAGCATCGGGATTGGCGCGATCCTCGTGGCGATCGCAGCCTTTTCTATCTACACCTCCTTTGGCCCCCCGTCTAAGGAATTGGCCGATCCCTTCGACGATCACGACGATTAACCCTTTGGATCCAGCGTCCCCTGGCGCTGGACCCTCATCAATTCTTTACCGCCAATTCCCCACCAAAATATAAGGCGACCAAAAATAGGGATTGCGATACCGTCCTTCCCGCAACAAACTCACCTGAGCCCGTCGGAGGGCTTCAGCTTTCGTGATTCCCTCTCCCTGGGCTAATTCCTGATAGAATCGCACCATTAATGCTGCGGTGGATTGATCGCTGACTTGCCATAAGGTGGCGATCGTACTCCGGGCCCCCGCTCGAATCGCCACCCCCGCTAATCCTAACGCAGCGCGACTATCTCCCGATGCGGTTTCGCAGGCACTAAAAACAAGTAACTCAATTGGACGAGATAACTCTTGTTCCTTCTGGCGCAGTAAGCCATCTAACTCTTTGACATTAATCCGACCATCCCAGGTTAAAATAAACGTTCGTTCTGCTTGGGAACTAAATTGACCGTGAGTGGCAATATGAACCACCGGAACCTGAGATGAATTGATAATTTCTTGTAAATTAATCTGGGTAAATTCCTGATTAAATAACAGTTCCGACGGAAAATTCTCCTGAATTGCCTGTAATTCTTGCTCCACATTTTCCAAGGCAGAAAAGCCTTGTCTCGCTTCCGATAACCCAGCAGTTAATAGTTCGAGTTCTTCCTTAGCTAAAGGTTGGGGGGGCAAAAGTTGCAGTCCGGGAGTGAGCGCCAGACTATAATTTTCAATTAGATATTGAGTTCCATCATGAAGGGCAGCCATTGGCACATTTCGCAACTGCCCATCCAGGACAAAAACTAGGGTTTGAATCTTACTTTGTTTTAAATCCGCTTCCGCAGGGCGAATTAACCAATCATAAATCTGTTGAGAATTTTGCAAGACGACCTGATTCCTTCCAGCCTGCCGTCCGATTTCCTGTTGAATTTCATTGAGCTTACTGTCAATTTCAGCTTGGGCGACAAATGTGGTATAGAGCCGTAAGGGAGAGTTGGGTAAGGCGACAATTACGGCTAATCTCTCCGGTAAAATAATCGGATAAATCACCGCTGCCGTGGTATCAAGTTCGTCAATTTGAATCGGTTTGGCATCTAAACAGGCTTCTTGGAAAAAGTTATCCAATTCAGCCAGTTGCAGGGATTCGATCGCCTGCCTTGCTTGCCGTAAATTCTCTTGAGTCGGGGCTTCATTCGGGTCAGTTAATAAATCCACCAATTCCCGATAAACAGGTTCGACACTTTCCCGAAACGAAAACTGCACATCGGGATTATCCGGATTGATTGACGCTAAATCTTGACGGAGAGACTGGAGGGTATCGATCGCCACGGTATAAGCTGCCACTGCCTCGGGTTTCTTCCCTTGTGCTTTCATCAATCGCCCGACTTGCCACTGCCACCGATACGCAATATCCGAGGCATCAATCCCTTGTGCGATCATCAGCGCTTCCTGAGTCAATTTTTGGGCTTCCTGAGATTGGGCAGCGAGTTCGTATAAATGGCCCAAACTGCCCAAGGCGTAAGATTCTGCCCGGGGGTCCTGGAGGGTTTTAGCTTGGTGGACAGCAGTGGCTAATCCAGTCGCAATTTCTCTCAAGTTGCGATCGCTCAGAGTAGAGTCCGGGGATGATTCTGTGAGGAACAACTTGATTAAACTGTGAGACAAGTGAATGCGATCGTACACCGCACCGCGACTGGGGGGTAATTCATCCAGTTGAACTTGAATGTCCGGCAGTAATGCTTGTGCCTCGGAGACTTGTGCTAAATCGATGAGTAAGGCAAGCTGGTTGAGTTGCGATCGCAATCGAATCCTCGGAGATGTAGAGAGTTCAGCCACTTGCTGATAAGCAGCGACGGCGGTTTGCCATTCGGCTTCAGCGGTTTGTGAGTCATTAAGGACCAGGGCTTTTTGAGCCATTGCCCTTGCTGTATTTCCTAGACTAAACTGGGCGGAGGCGATCGCCGAGGGTTGACGCATACTTTGGGCGATCGTCAAACTTTGTTGTAACAGTTCCCGGGATTGTTCCAACTCGCCAACCACCCGTAAAGCGTTGCCTAAACTGCGTAAACCCGTGGCTTTGAGGAGGGAGTTGGGTTCACCTTGTAACGCCCGCTCTACCTCCCCTAACGTTTGGCGCGATCGCCTGTAAAGCCCCAAAGCCTGCATCGCTTGCGCCACATTAATCTGACTCCCGATCGCCCCTTCCCGGTCCTCCAATTGCTCATAGAGAGCCGTCGCCTCCTGCCAAGTTGTGAGAGCCTGTTCCGATTGTCCCAAAGCGTAATACAGATGACCTTGAGTATTCAACGCCTGAGCCAAAATCGGCAAACGCTGAGAATCCAACCGCTTCCCTTGTGAGAGTTGCAGGAGGGACAGACAAGAAGAGACAGCCTCCGTTGCCGGTTGCCATTGTCCGAGTTGCTGATAGGCAAGGGATAAATAATTCAGGGCCAAGGCTTCATGAAATGGCTCTCCAGCGCCATTAAATGCCGTTGCCGCTGCTTGCCAAACCGTCGCCGCTTGGGAAAACTGTTCTGATTGGAAGAACGTGAGACCTTGTTCCAGCAGTGGCAGAGCATCCGGTGCCGATTGAGCCACAGCGACGGAATGGGGAGGGAAGGGGAACAGAGAGAGAGGAGTGAACGGCATCGGACTGGTGGCGATCGCTGCTGCAATTCCCATCCCCAAACCGAAGTGCAGCAGCCGTTTTCGGCAGAACTTACCCATAAACCTTAACTCTGTAGGGGCGATTCGCGAATCGCCTCTACATTTAGGGTTGGCTCGGAAAATATGCGTAAGTCCTGTTCGGACTACCCAATGCTTTAAAAATCTATAAAAACGAGCGATCGGCTTCAGTACCCTATCTTGTCCTTTCATTTCACCCCTTAAAATTAACCCATTCAGTCCTAAACCCTTGCGATTCTCAAGCTCAAACCAGCTTAATTGGCAAGACAAGCAGTAGGCGTAACCGTCCGATTTTGTAACGTCACCTCCGACCCTTGCGCCACCAGTTCCATTTTCCCTTGAGCATTCACCACCCATCCTTGAGCTTCCACCAGTGGAGGCGTAGGAGAGGAGACAACAGGATTTGAAGCATCAGCAACCGAGGAAGTCTGACCATTCGCGCCACTCAAAACCCCAGCAATTCCGGGTCGTAAATCCAACCAAGTCGCCTCATCGCTAATCGCTTCAATCGGATTAGGCGGTAACCCCCCCCTTCCCGTGACAATAAACTCACTTTGTTGCTGACCCGGACGACAGCTAGAATCAATCTGTTGAGCCACATCAGTTAACGTAGTGGGTAACTCCACCAATCCCGAAGTCGGGTCAATTTCGGGAGTATTGATACTCACCGTCCCACTCAGGGAAGAATCCGCCCCGGTTGCAGTAATATCACTGTTAGAAGTTGGACTCTCGCGAAATTCAGTCCCAAAGATAGCTTGAGCATCAATCGTCACCGTACCCCCCTGAGCTTGTTCAGAATTGGCATTAATATTGCTATTTTCCAAAGCAGCTAGAACTTCTGTGGTGATATTAATATTACCGCCAGTTGCAGGACCCGTGGCATTGGTGGTGATATTGCTATTGCGCCGCATGATTAATGAATTAGCTGAAATGTCGATGTTACCTTGACTGCCGGATTGGGTTTCCGCAGTGATCAAGGATTGGTTATCTAGGAAGAGGCGATCGGTATTCACCCGCAACACCCCCGGGGAGAAATCACCAATCGCACTCACGCTGATTCGCGCTCCATCTCGCAGAGTCACTTCATCAGAGTGAACCGCGACATCTCCAGCATTGCCATACCCCAATGTCTCAGAGGAGATTCTGGCTCCATCTAAGAGGCTTATCTGACTCGTTTCAACGGTTAGATTACCTGCTTTGAAGGGTATAGAACCCAGAAATTCTGTAACTTCTTCACCGACTAAAGTCCGTAACAGACTACTTCTTCCATCGCTATTAAATCCCCCTAATGTAACCGATTCCGTAGCCAGAACTGTTAGATTTCCGGCATTACCTTGACTAAACGTTGAAGAAGATATGGTGGCTCCATCATTGAGATATAAATTGCTTGTTTCGATGGTTATGTTGCCGGCATTACCAGTAGCATTTAAATCGACTTGAGTTCCTAAAAAGCTCCCAAATCCAAAATTATTTAATCCTCTCATATTCACTGAATCAGATGCGCGAATATTTAATTCCCCCGCATTGCCCTCTCCGAATGTTGTAGACGAAACTGCGGCTCCATCAGATAGTGTTAAAGTGGTTGTTTCTACCGTTAAGTTACCAGCAATACCTCTAGCTTCTGAGCCAACTTCAGTCACCAATGCACTCCCCCATCCATTGCCATCTAATCCGCTCAATGTCACGAATTCAGTAGCGCGAAGACTTAAAGACCCTGCATTACCTTGTCCCCAGGTGGAGCTAGAAATAGTCGCTCCATCAGACAGGGTTAATTTTACCGTTTCTACCGTGATATTTCCCGCATCCCCTGTTGCTCCTGATTCAACTTGCGTTCCTAAGAAACTACTAAATTTATTGCTGTCTAGCCCTTCTAAGATGACTGAATCAAAAGCCAAAATATTTAAATTACCTGCATTTCCTTGACCTGAAGTTGATGCAGAAATAAAAGCTCCATCCGAAAGAACTAATTGATTAGTCTCTATATTTAAGTTTCCAGCATCTCCGAGGGCTTCTAAACCAACATTGGTTAATACACTACTGCCAAAACCAGAATTGTCTACTCCCCTTAATACAATGGCATCAGGTACAATAAGAGTTAGGCTTCCTGCATTGCCTTGCCCTTCAGTAGAAGCTATAATTGAACCTCCATCTAAAATGGATAACTGGCGAGTATTTATATTGATGTTACCTGCATTACCTACTGCTTCCGAACCCACTAAAGTTCTTAGTGTACTGTACCCTCCTTGGTCATTGGAACCCCTTAATATTATAAATTCAGAAGCCTGAATCTTTAGATCACCTGCATTTCCTTGACCAAAAGTTGAGGAAGATATTCTAGCTCCATCCATAAGATACAACTGGGATGTATTTAGAGTTAAGTGACCAGCGTCACCAGTAGCTCCTGGATTTATTTGAGTTTCTAAACTACTACCAAGTCCAGAACTACTCGTTCCACTTAATAATATAAATTCAGAGGATTGAATGCTTAAATTTCCGGAGTTACCTTGACCCAAGGTAGCAGTTGATATATCCGAACCATTTAATATGCTTAAACGAGAAGAATCTATAATCAAATCACCGCCGTTACCTTGCCCAAAAATTGAATTTGAGATTATAGCTTCATCAGACAGTGTTAATTCGGGCGTTGTTATAGTTAATTGTCCCGCATTTCCATTAGCATCCATGCCAACAATTGTCTCCAATATACTACCATTTCCAAAGTTATTGAATCCACTTAAAACAATTGATTCATCAGCCTGAATGGTCAAGTCTCCACTATTGCCTTGACCAAAACTTGAGGAAATGATATTTGTTCCATCAAAGAGACGTAACTGAATTGTGTCAATAGTCAAGTTACCTGCATTACCTTGACCCAATGTTGAGGACTGGATACTGGCTCCATCAGAAAGAATTAACTGGGCTGTTTCTACGGTGAGAGGACCTCCATCACCGATAGCCTGTGAACCGACTCCTGTCAGCAAACTGCTACCTCTCCCCCCACTATTATATCCGCTTAATATGACTGATTCGGTAGCACGAACAGTTAGGTTACCTCCATTGCCTTGACCGAAGGCTGAGGAGGAGATAATGGCTCCATCAAAGAGAGATACTTGAGATGTTTCTACCGTTAAGTTACCCGCATCGCCTTGACCAGAAGTTGAAGATGAGATGGTCGCTCCATCAGAGAGAGATAACTGGGGCGTTTCTACCCTTAGGTTACCCCCATCACCAATTGCTCCTGGAAAAACTTGACTCTGCACATTACTCCCGGTTCCAAAAGCATTCAAGCCACGCAATATCATGAATTCACTAGCCCGAATCGTTAGCATTCCGGCATTACCAAAGCCTGCTGTAGAAGTTGATATCGAAGCACCATCAAATAAGTTTAGTTGAGGGGTTTCCACAATAATATTTCCCGAATTTCCTATAGCTTCAGGTGCCACCGCATTCAGAAAACTACTCCCGTTTCCAAAAGAATCTAATCCCATCAACGTCACTGATTCAGAAGCTCGAACCGTTAAATCACCCCCATTACCTTCACCCAGGTTGAAAGCCGAAATAAAAGCTCCGTCAGAAAGATTTAATTCTGCAGTTTCTACGGTAATTGACCCAGAATTTCCTTTTCCTCCAGCCATAACCGGAGTTGTCAAAGAGCTTCCAGAACCTAAACTATTAATACCACTTAAGTTAACAAACTCAGAAGCTCGAACGCTAATATCACCTGCATTTCCTTGTCCGGAAGTTGAAGCGTCGATTAAGGATCCATTAGTAAGGCTTAATTGAGCCGTTTCTACAGTGAGGTTGCCTGCATCTCCAGTCGCTCCAGAAAAGACTGTACTCTTTATAAAACTGATCAATCCAGAAGCATTGGAACGACTCAAGGTTACTGATTCAGAGGCGCGAATAGTAATATCGCCTGCACTGCCTTCACCTTCAGTTGAAGAGAGGATGAAAGATCCATCTGAGATAATTAACTGAGCGGTTTCTACTGTGAGGTTACCCGCATTATTACTGCCGGTTACATTGACCCCAGTTTCTACATTACTGGAAACTCCCCAAGGGTTAGAACCGCTTAACTCGATGGTCTCAGTGGTGCGAAGTGTCAAATCTTGACCCGGTTGGTTTCCTTCTACAAAGGAGCGGATGGCTGACCCTTCGGTTAGGGAGAGGTTTCGGGATTGGATGTGGATTCGACCGGACCCTTCTCCAGAGGCATCTAAGGAGGCGGAGGCGTTGAGGTGAATGTTTCGGAAATCTGTAACCTCTGAATATCCGAGGTCCCAGCCGTTGTTTGTGGGGTTGAGGCTGACTGTGCTGTTATCTCCAACGCTGCCGAGTTCAATTCGTCCACCTTTTGAGGTGAGGTTACCTCCGTTTACCTCGATGTCGGCACTGACTAGGGCCAAGGTTTGCTCTTGCACCCCTAAGCCGATCGCTCGATTTTCTCTAAAAAGTAATCCAGATTCTGAGTCTTGAGACAGGTTATTCCCAGGGCCTTGGACAACAATTTTACCCGGGTTGACTCCCATTTGCAGGCCGATGGGGATGCTGACAGTGAGTAGGGGTGGGGTTTCACTGGGTAAGGTACTGAAGGCGGTCCCGTCGGCAAAGTTAATCCGATTGGCGGTGGAGGCTAGAAATGAGCCACCAATGCTTAATTGAGCGTTGGGTCCGAAAACGATTCCATTGGGATTGAGTAAAAATAAGTTGGCAAACCCGTTGGCACGGATTAAGCCATCAATATTAGAAATAGAGTTGCCGGTAACCCGACTGAAGATATTTTGGATATCCAGACTATTGTTAAAAAATGCTTCGCTGCCGGTGGGGATAGAAAATTCTTGGAAGCTGTGAAATAGGTTCCCTCCCGCTTGGGTTCCTCCGGTAATCTGGTTGATATTTCCCTGGGGGGTAACGGTGGAATTTACAGGTAGGGTGGCATCGGGGATGATTTGGGCTTGAGTTGCAGGAATTCCGTTCAAGCAACTGAACAGCAAACTGCTAGAAAACAGGACAAAGGTTTGGCTGAATCGCTGTAATTTTAGACCTGGTTTTAAGGTCAGTTTTTCTGAGATATGGGGATGCTCGTTCATGAACCCTGATTGATAAATGGGATGGGGGTTGAGTGCAGTTTGACCGGAAGAGAGAGACCAGAAACCGGGTTTCTGTCGTCAATTTGGGCGAATTTCCCAAGACTGTTTCCAGAAACCCGGTTTCTTCTAACTTCTAGGGGTTGCTTCCAATTTCTGTTGATGTATTTTCTAGCCCGATCGCAATAATCGGTACTTCGTTAGGTAAATTAGCAATCTCTACCAAATTGGCTGATTCTAAGAGGTTTTGCCAGGTTTGGGCTAATATGAAGTCCGTCGGTTGTTCCTGGCGGAGTTGAGCTAAGATGGCGATCGCCTCATGCCAAACCCCATTTTCTGCATACAATTGAGACCGCGTGATGGGGTCGGCTGCCTCTAAAGTTGTCATCAGGTTGGGATTGAGTTCGACTCGCTGAGTCCATCCTTGGGTTTCTACATTTTTCCTAAAATCCTGGGGATTACAAATTAGGGAAAAATACCAGGAGTAATTGATTCCTGTTTCGAGTTGGATTTCATCGGATGGCAGGGTTAAACTGGCGATCGCTTCTTCCCCAGAGATGTCAAATGTCGTGCGATAAATATCATTGTCTTCTTCATCTTTCAAGACAAATTCTGCTTGGCGAGCTACCGTTTTCGGAATATACACCAAAAATTCTGGAGACTCCGATACAGTCGTTCCAAAGTTTTGAGGTTCTGATTCTAGATTTGGCATCAGTACCATCAGCCCTGGATCGGTCCTATTTTCATCTTGGTCCGCTTCACATCGTCCCCCACGAGTTCCACCCCCTACGCTACGAGGTGTTCCTAAATTTTTTGGCGGTACATATTGGGCAACCTCTATCTCTGAAACGCCCCCGGTTGCTGCAAAATAGGAAAAATCGGTTGTTTGGAGTGAGCTAGGTGTTATGCTAAATGTTGCTACATTAGCAATTAAAGCTGGAAAAATTGCTGGGATAAGTGATAATTTTGTCTGATGCATAATACAGCCCCTTCCTTAGATAAATGACAACCCCTTCAACCAAGCCTGAATAATAGGCACTTTATAACTGACAAATCTATGAGCCGCCAACTTTTGTAATAAAACTTTACAATTCAGGAATCAGATTTGCTGATTTCCTCTCCCCAAACTTGATAAACATTCACAGGTTGTTTGCGACCCTTTAGCAAAACTCGGTCAACCCGTTTAGTGGAAAACCGTTTAGGAAGTAAGCGATAGGTTTCTTCGGAAATTAAAATTCTGCAAATTCCTCCCTCCAGGGATTTATCATAACTTTCCAATCGGGAGGCAATATTGACTGTATCGCCAATGATGGTATAATCCTGACGTTGATGGCTGCCTAAACTGCCTACAACCAGCGGACCTGTGGCAATTCCTACCCGCATGGATACGGTCGGTTTTCCAGTTCGTTCCCACTGCTGATTTAAGGATTCCAGTGCGGCAGCCATTCCTAATGCACAAGTGACGGCTTTTTGAGCATCTAAGGCGATTTCTTCTGGGGTAGTCGCCGGAAGAGGAACGCCAAAAACCGCCATGACGGCATCGCCAATAAATTTATCGATCGCCCCGTCGGAGTCGAGTACCACTTTTGCCATTGCACTCATATATTCATTCAACCAAGACATCAGGAGTTTAGGAGTCATTCCTTCAGCAATGCCGCTAAATTCTTTTAAATCCGTGAACAAAACGGTAGCAGTAACTTCCTGTGCTTCTAGTTGTCCTTCGCTGAGAATTTTTTGGCGATTATTCCAAATTGCTTGGGCAATTTTCGGAGTGACGTGACGCTCAAACAAGCGCATCACTGATTGCCGTTCTTGGCGTTCGATATTGGCAATATAAGCGGTAATAGTAATAGTTGAACCGGCCAAGGATAACAGGGGAGGAACGACGGGAATCCACCACCCTCGCCAGAAGGCTAAAAATGTAGTTCCGGTGATAATTATGGTAGCAATTACAACACTAAATCCAACCCATATCAGAGCATCATAAGCATTTTTTCCTGGAACATATCGGCCCAAACCGGCTAAAATCCCCCCAATCCAAGCCCCTAAGAAAATCAAGCCGATTTCTAAGGGTGCGGACCAAACTTGAATGAGTGTTCGGTTATCCAAAGCTGCACTAATCAGTTGACTGGTCAAATTGGCATGAATTTCTACCCCAGAAGTGCGTTCGGGTGTGTCAGTTAAACGGTTATCATAAGGGGTCAGAAAGTAATCTTGCAAACTGGCAGCAGTTGATCCAATTAAAACAATCTGATTGCGGGCAAAATCCTCGGGAATTTTATTATCTAATACATCAGTTAAGGAAACGGTCTCAAAGGTGGCTCTCGGTCCCCGAAAATTCATGAAAATTTGATAACCTTCTTCTTCGGTGCGAACATACCCCCCATCGTTTTTTCTAAAGCGCCTGAAGACGGCTTCGCCGAGTTGGAGAGAGTCCGGATTGACTTCTGAATTTTTAGGAATAATGCCTTCAGATTCCAAATACAAAAATGCTAAACTGACCGCCAAACTCGGAAAAACCTCTTGCTTCTGATTTTCTAAATAAAGGAGGCCCCGTCGAACTGTGCCATCAGGATCCAAGAGGATATTGTTAGCTGCAATTTGGCCGCGATCGCTCAAAATAGGAGGTGGATTAATCCCCCATAGTATATCCCCATCAGTAATGGTTTTCACGCCTATGAGGTTAGGCGTTACATCAAACACTTCTATCAGTCTTTGATGCCCCGGTTCCACAGGCAAATCACGATAAATATCCAACCCGATCGCCCTCGGTTGTTGGGCTTTTAATCGGGTAATCAACTCAGCAATCACGCCATCAGGAATCGGCCATTGTCCGATAGTTTGGATATCGGTTTCCGAGATTCCCACAATCACGATTCTGGAGTCCCTCGGTTCTTGGGGGCGACTGCGAATAAACCAATCGAATGCCCTCCATTCCATCCCTTGTAATGCGCCGGTTAAGCGCAGAAGCACAACTAATCCGGCAATTGTGGTGGACCCTAAAAAGACAGCCCACCATTCTTTACCCACTCGCGGTATCCATTGTTTCCACATAGTTTAACCCTAATTTATTAAAAGAGCAGCGACAGATTAACTTTAGCAGTTTTTAACCACAGATTACACAGATTTTCACGGAGAAGAGAGGGGTTTTCTGTGAAAATCTGTGTAATCTGTGGTTTGATACAGGGTTTGATGTTTGGTTCTCAGATAACGAATTAATTTTTCTTGGTTTTCTGGAATCAGGCAGCGAGTGACCATTGAGTTAGTACGCACTCGGTAGTTAAATAAGACTTCGGGGATATGATAAAATTCCCATCCTTTCTCTAGGGCAGTTAGCCATAAATCCCAGTCTTCAAAGCCTAATTTATCAGGAATATGGGGGTCATATCCGCCGCAGTCTTGCCAGAGGGTTTTTCTGAAGATGGCACAGGCATCGATATAGTTGCCTTGTAATAATCGGGTGGGGTCAAAGTCGGGGACTTGCCAAATTCCGGTGCGATCGCCCATGAATTCCACATCCCCATACACGACTCCGACGCGAGGGAATTGGTCTAAAATGTCAATGCCTTTAATAATATAGTCCGGTCTGATTTTATTGTCCGCATCTAAGGGTAAAATGTATTTGCCTTGGGCTGATTCTATGCCGACATTTCGGGCAGTCGCTAATCCTTGGTTTGATTGATGGATGAGTTGGTATTCTTGTTTTTGTAAATAATCCAGCATCTCTAAGGTTAAGGGTTCCGTTGAACCATCGTTGACGATGATGAGTTCCAAAGGTGCATAAAAACAGTCCTCGACACTGGCGATCGCATCCAGGAGATATTCCCCTTGATTGTAACAAGGAATAATCACCGATAGCACAATTTCATCTAAACCCATTGCTATCCTCAACTCCGTATTTGTTGACATCGTTTCCTGCCATTCCGGTTGCTGCAAACCTGGATAGTTCCAGTTGTTGCCACAAGTTACCCCGTTTCGCTATAATCAATCGGTCAATTCTTATGATAAGCTGAGTCTAAAGTGGACGCCAAGTTGTCGGATAATCCTACACCCTTAAGGGGTAAAGTCGCAGTGGTAACCGGGGCGAGTCGTGGTGCAGGGCGAGGGATTGCCCTGGTATTAGGGGAAGCGGGGGCGACTGTCTATGTGACGGGACGGAGTGTGCGAGGGGAAGCAACGACCGATAATATGCCGGGGACGATTGAGGAGACGGCAGAAGCGGTGACGGCGCGGGGTGGGGTGGGTATCCCAGTGCGTTGTGATGCAACGCAGGATGAGCAGGTGGAGGCGTTGTTTAACCGGATACAAGGTGATGGGCGGTTAGATATTGTGGTGAATAATGCCTGGGGGGGTTATGAAGGGTATGATGGGAAGACTTGGGCGGATGGGACGGAGTTTTTTGCGCCGTTTTGGGAGCAATCTTTGCAGCGTTGGGAGGGGATGTTTACTGCTGGGGTGCGATCGCATTTGGTGGCGAGTCGTTGTGCGGTGCCGTTGATGTTGTCCCAGCAGCAAGGGTTGATTGTGAATACGATCGCCTGGGACCGGGATAAGTATCTGGGGAATCTGTTTTACGATATGGCAAAACACGCGATCGCCCGGATGACGTTGGCGATGGCACGAGATTTGGAACCGTATAAAATTGCAGCAGTGGCAGTGGCACCGGGGTTTATGCGAACGGAACGAGTGTTAGATGCGCCGGATGTGGATTTAGCACAAACCGAGTCTACGGAGTATATCGGACGGGCGATCGCTGCGATCGCCACAGACCCCAATGTGCTAGAACTCTCAGGAACTGTCCTGACGGTGGGGGATTTGGCGGTGGAATATGGGTTTACAGATATTGATGGCAGGCAAATTGCAGCATTTCGCTTGGAGGAGATGTGAGTTCTGAACTGGATATCCTGTTAGCGGATGGGTTTACCTTATATGAATCGGGTTCTTTGACTCTTGCCGAACAAAAGTTTTGCCAAGTGCTAGGGATGGATTCCAGTCACCCCCAGGCATTGTGCGGGTTGGGAATGCTGTATTATCAGCAAGGACGATATGAAGATGCCCTGGATTACCTAGAACAGTCTCTTGAATTCGATGCCAATCAGGCAATTTGCCATTATACTCAGGGGTTAGTCCTGGCAAAATTGGGTTATCTGGCAGAAGCGACGACTGCCTATCACCAGGCGATTACAGTTGACCCGGGTTATCTGAATGCCTATTCTGAGTTAGGAAATGTCTGTATAGAACGGGGAGAATTGACCCAAGCGGAAACCGCCTATCGGCACAGAATTGCTTTGAGTCCAGATTGGCAGAGTTATGTGAGTTTAGGGCATTTATTCATCGCCCAGCAGCGAGTTGATGAGGCAATATCCGCTTATCAAACTGCCCTAGAACTCCAACCCCGTCATCCCGATATTCTCTACTCCCTAGGAATTGCTTTTTCTGCTAAAAATCATCCAGATTCTAGTCTTTATTTTGGGTTTGCTGCTTATCGCCGACAGGAGTATGAAAGCGCAATTGCCCATTATCAACAGTTTCAAAATACTCACAAGGGGGAGATGGAGTTTTATCTTGCTCTTGCTGACTGTTATCAATACTTGAATCGATGGGAAGAAGCAATTTCTACTTATCGTCAAGGGATTGCCCTTCATCGGGAAGCATTTGAACTTTATTTATCGTTTATTTTAGCTTTACAGAATTGTGGTAAAATTGAACAAGCGCGGCAAATTGCCGATGAGGGATTGGCTGTTTTGCCCTCTTGCTTATCCCTAAAATTAGAAAAAATTCGCCTGTTTCCAGTTTTGTATCAAAACTCAGAGCAACTGGAGTTTTATCGAAACCGATTTATATTAGAGTTAGATGATTTGATTCAAAATTGCTCTTTGAAAACAGAAGTTTCTCAAAAACAGGCGCTCAATGCCATAGCAGTCAATACGAATTTTTATCTCCAGTATCAAGGTAAAAATGATTTAGCTTTGCAGCAAAAATATGGACAATTCGTGCATCAGGTGATGGCAGCAAATTATCCTCAGTGGGTCAAACCGTTACCAATGCCAACCCTCAAGACTGGGGAACGCATTAGAATTGGCTATATTTCTGCTTGTTTGCAGTGGCATACGGTGGGGATGGTGTTTTCCGGTTGGTTGGAACATCGGAATCGTGAGGACTTTGAAGTGTATTGTTATGATGTTGGACGACAACGCGATCGCCTCACGGACTGGTTCCATCTCAACAGTGACTATTTTTATTCCATTCCCGATGATATTCCAGCAGTTTGTCAGCAAATCAAACAAGACAATTTGCATATTCTAGTCTTTTTAGATATTGGAATGTATGCACCCATGACTCAACTGGCGGGTTTACGATTGGCCCCGGTTCAAGCTGTCGCTTGGGGACATCCAATTACTTCGGGTTTACCGACTCAGGATTATTTTATTTCCAGCGATTTGATGGAACCGGAGAATGCTCAGACTCATTATTCAGAACAACTGATTCGGTTACCTAATTTAGGAATTTATTTCCCCAAACCCCAGATTCCTGCAATAAATAAAACTCGGGCGGATTATGGCATCCCCAATGATGCTGTCATGTATTTGTCCTGCCAATCTTTGTTTAAATATTTGCCGCAATATGATATAATATTTCCCACGATTTGCCAAGGAGTGGCAAAAGCAAAATTGGTGTTTATCGGTCATAAAAGCAACCCGATTACCGCGCAATTTTGCCAGCGACTGGATGCTGCCTTTGCTGAGGTGGGGTTAGATTATCAAGAGTATTGTATAATTTTGCCTAGACAGAGCAAGCGGGACTATTGGAACCTGCTCTCAATGGCGGATATTGGGTTAGATACATTTGAGTTTACGGGATTTTTAACGACCTTAGAAGCAGTTGCGGTAAATTTGCCCCTCGTCACTCATTTAGGACCCTTTATGCGGAGTCGTCAGTCAGCAGGAATTTTGAAAAGAGTGGGGGCCACGGAGACAGTCGCCCAAACATTGCAAGATTATATTAAAATAGCCGTTAGATTGGGATTAAACCGGGAGAGGAGAGAGGCGATCGCCTCTAAAATCAACGAGGGCCATCAGTGGTTATACGAGGACAACACCGGAGTCAAAGCATTGGAAAACTTTTATCGGGCAATGGTAAAGGAAAAAGGATAAACAAGAAAACATGGACAACCCTATCTACCTCCACCCCATCAACAAATGACAAAGGACCAATGACAAATGACCAATGACCAATGACAAATCCCTGAAACCCAACCCCCCTCCCTCCCGTCCCATAGTCAAATAATTCGGTGCATCCCAAATTATTTCACCCTTTGAGAGAAACTAAATGTTCGCACCCAAACTCGCATTATTAACCCTTTCAGCGATCGTCCTGTCGATCGCCCAAGTTCAAGCGCATCAAACCGCAGATCTGGAAATCGGATCCTACCTCGAACAATTCAAAACCGAAAAAGGAGCCAACCGTCGGGAAGCAATGAAAGGATTGCGGCAGATTGGGACTCCCGCAGTTCCCCTCCTGATCACCGCATTGCAGGATGCCGATGTGGGAGTCCGAGGAGGTGCCGCATTTGCCTTGGGTTCGATGGGTTCTGATGCCGAATCCGCCATTCCGTCCCTGATTGCTGCCTTAAATGACTCAGAAGAGTCTGTGCGTCTGGATGCTGCCGTGGCACTCAGACGAATTGGCACCCCGGCAGTGGAGGAACTTGCCATTGCCTTGCAACACCCGGAGATAGAAGTGCGTCGGGGTGCTGCCTTTGCCTTGGCGGGAATTGGTGCAACTGCCAAACCGGCGATCGCTCCCTTAGTCACCGCCTTACAGGATCCAGATGAGCGCCTCGCCTGGAATGCTGCCGTTGCCTTGCGCGCAGTCGGGTCCCCAGCAGTCCCCGCCCTCAACCAGGCCCTGATGGATGAAAATCCCCGAGTCCGGAATGCTGCTGCCTTCGCCTTGGGAAACCCCGCTTCTCCCACTACGGGAACCCTCTCCCCAGTGGCACAATCGGAGGATGAAGAAGTCCCAGAAATTTGCCGAATGTTGCCAAATCCCTTGTCCCCAGATATGAGTATCTGTGAAGCAATTCCGCTTCGGGAACGTCCCCAGGAGTTGCGTGATAATCTGGATCAAGTCAATCCCAATCCCTGTAACTTTTCGCCGAATCCCTGCGAAAGTGCTCCCAGTCAGATTGACTCCTCTACCACCCCAACTCGCCGCTTAATGTAATTCCCTTGAGGAATTCTACCCCCGTTCGTAGTAACGACTGAAGTCGTTATCCATGTTCGTAGTAACGACTTCAGTCGTTATCCATGTTTGTAGTAACGACTTCAGTCGTTATCCATGTTCGTAGTAACGACTGAAGTCGTTATCCATGTTCGTAGTAACGACTTCAGTCGTTATCCATGTTCGTAGTAACGACTTCAGTCGTTATCCATGTTCGTAGTAACGACTTCAGTCGTTATCCATGTTTGTAGATAGGACAAGAAACCGGGTTTCTTACCCTAATTTGGTGCTAATTACCAGAGATTCGGTCAAGAAACCCGGTTTCTAACCTTTTGTGTACTCATGGCCCTAGGTTCTGTTCATTGTTGTTGCAGAAATCCTGGGGTTCTCCAGGCGATCGCCTCCTGGAGGATTGAGTTGAGGGTTATTTTGGGGGTAGATTAGTGGGATTTGGTCTTAAATCCGGGGATAACGACTGAAGTCGTTACTACGAACAGAAGAGAACGACTGAAGTCGTTACTACGAACATTAAGAACGACTGAAGTCGTTACTACGAACTGAAGAGAACGACTGAAGTCGTTACTACGAACAGAAGAGAACGACTGAAGGCGTTACTACGAACTGAAGAGAACGACTGAAGGCGTTACTACGAACTGAAGAGAACGACTGAAGTCTTTACTACGAACTGGGGAATTCTTGCTTTTTGCTGGATGTGTTATCCTTGCCCTGGAAATTCGCTATACTCGAAGAGTGTTGAGAGCGAAGGGCCTGATGGGAAATAATCGAAATCAACCTCAACCTGATGATGCCGTTTTGGGGGGACAACACCCGGCCCCCATAGGTGCTATGGTTTTGGGGGGGTTAGATGGAGTGAAAATGCGTTTGGCTTCTCCGGTGGTAGAATATCGTATTACTGCCCTGTCCGAAGCGCTGCGGTATGGAATTGATGGGTTAGATTTAGTGATTGAGGCATTGCGCGATCGCTCTTGTAAGGTGCGTCATGCGGCCTATTTACTCTTGGAAAACCGCACGGAAACTCGGGTGCAACACGCTTTACGGTTTTACAATTCTCATCATACTTTGGTCAATCGCGTTGTCGAAACTGAACCTCCGGCCAATGTTGATCAGGTTGATACGATGATGCAAACTTTGGAACAGGTGGAGGGAAGTAAAATGGGTAAGTTGGTTGACAAATCTCTCAGTTTAGTCCAAACTTCTGAAGGACAAGAGCGCATTAAGCATTACTTATTTAACGGGACGGCCAAACAGAAGGATTATGCGGCTCGTTATTTTAAGGAAAAGGGCCGAAAAGATGTTTTAGTGGCAGCGTATCAACAGCATTATTGGAAGTCGGAAAAATCTTTATCCGGTTAATTATTTTTTATTTCATCTACAGCAACACCCGGCGGGGGTTAAAACCCCCGCCGGTAGTGGCGCTTCGCGAAGCGCCACTACGTCGGTTGAAACCGACTGAAAACACCACGGTATAAGACTTGCTTGCAGTCGTCTTTAGACGACTTTAGCTATTAGGCGGGGGTTAAAACCCCCGCCGGTGTTGAGAATGGTGCAAGATCTCAGTTTCAACTTTAGCTATTAGGCGGGGGATAAATCCCCCGCCGGGTTTTGCCACGGGTGCAAGATCTCAGTTACACTTGTTTAAACCGAATCTTAGCCTCCGTTAGAGCTTGTCTCACTTGTTCAAATCCGGTACCCCCGTAGCTATTGCGGGCGGAGACGACTTGTTTGGGGGCGATCGCTGCATAAATATCCGTCTCAAAGGCGGGATGCAATGCTTTCCATTCCTCTAGGGTTAAATCTTTTAACAATTTCCCCGCTGATAGAGAGGTTTTAACGACTTTTCCGACCAAATTATAAGCTTCTCGAAAGGGGACACCTTTGGCGGCTAAATAATCAGCCACATCGGTGGCATTGGAGAAGTCTTCAGCAACAGCTTCAGCAAGGCGTTGTTCCCGAAATTGGATGCCTTCACTCATTAAAATGGTCATCGCTTCTAGGCAAGATTTGACGGTTTTTACAGCATCAAATAGACCTTCTTTATCTTCTTGCAGGTCTTTATTGTAGGCTAAAGGTAAGCCTTTCATTAGCACTAACATTCCTTGTAAATGCCCGAAAACTCGGCCTGTTTTGCCGCGAACCAATTCAGGAACATCGGGGTTTTTCTTTTGCGGCATAATGCTGGAACCCGTGGCACAGCTATCGGTTAGGGTGATGAAGCTAAATTCTTGCGATGCCCAGAGGATGACTTCTTCAGATAAGCGACTCAAATGCACTAAAATCAGACTAGAGGCACAGAGAAACTCGATCGCAAAGTCGCGATCGCTCACCGCATCTAAACTGTTATTATAGGGTCGGCTAAACCCCAGTTCTTGGGCGGTGAAGTGGCGATCGATGGGAAACGTTGTTCCCGCTAAAGCACCGGCCCCTAACGGGCACATATCCACACGCTGATAAATCTCTCCTAACCGTTCCCAGTCGCGCTGGGCCATTTCAAAATAGGCCAAGAGGTGATGGGCTAAACTAATCGGTTGGGCGCGTTGTAGGTGGGTATAACCGGGGATTAAGGTTTCCACATGGCGATCGGCTAGTTCCAGCAAAACACTTTGAAAGTCGCGAATCTGTTGCCGAATTTGCTGGATTTGGTCCCGGAGATAGAGTCGGGTATCGGTGCCCACTTGATCGTTGCGCGATCGCGCGGTATGGAGTTTTTTCCCCACATCTCCCACCAACTCCGTCAAGCGACGTTCCACGGCAAAATGGACATCTTCGGCATCGACTCCGGGTTTAAATAACCCTTGGCGATATTCTTGGCGAATTTGTTCGAGTCCCTTCATCAGCTTGTCTGCTTCATCCAGGGAAATAATGCCGGTTTTGCCTAGCATTTTTGCATGGGCCATCGATCCGGTCAAGTCGTACTCAATCAGTTGAATATCAAACCCGATACTGGCATTGAAGCGGGCGATCGCCGGATGTAATGCACCTTCAAATCGTTGACTCCAAGTTTTTTGTTCTGTCATGCTCAATTCACTGCTTTCTTACTGGCTCAAACAAAATATCATTTGTCATTTGTCATTTGTCATTTGTCATTTGTCATATGTCATGGGTGATTGACGGACTCAGGATAAATGACCCGTGGGTGACTTTAACCGCCTCGAAATCCCCGAAATAGATAACCCAGAACCATACCAATGATTAAGGCCCAAATTTGTCCAGTTTCAACAAAGTTATTCCAGGCATCTGTAATTCGACCCATAATATCCGGGTCACTAACTTGTTGCGCCAGGACGATCGCCTGCCGGAAAGACTCCCCCATCAACGGGGAGAGGACTTCCCCGCTGTTGGAAGAAATAGCCAATTGAGCGATTAATTCGTGAAGGCTAGAAAAACATATTGTCATGAGTTTTTAACACCCGTAACCGGGGAGGAAGAGGGCTGTTTGCAGTATGCCGGATCAAGTTCATCCTGTAAACGACCCGATCGCAATTCTTCCATGAACTGGCCACACCGGGCTAGGCTTTTAACCCTCGCCCTGTCAAGGTGTAGTTGTAGGGGCGCTTCTCGAAGCGCCTCTACATTCCATAACTCTTTGGGGTCATTAACATTGATCTGCTGGACTGGCGCTTCTCGAAGCGCCTCTACATGAACTAACGATTTGGGGTCATTAACATTGATCTGCTGGACTGGCGCTTCTCGAAGCGCCTCTACATTCCATAACTCTTTGGGGTCATTAAATTGAACACATGGACTGGCGCTTCTCGAAGCGCGGCTACATGAACTAACGATTTGGGGTCATTAAATTGAACACATGGACAGGCGCTTCTCGAAGCGCGGCTACATGAACTAACGATTTGGGGTCATTAAATTGAACACCTGGACTGGCGCTTCTCGAAGCGCGGCTACATGAACTAAGGGTGTTCCAACAAATAAATCATCCAAATCCCGATGGTTAAGCACCTAACAAGGCTCTTTTAGCCCGCGCAGGCGGGCTTTGTCCTGTGAGCCTCCAGGCTTCAGCCTGCGGGGTTTTTGCATATTTTATTTTTTGGGGTTCATTAACATTGATCTGCTGGACAGGGCTAGGCTTTTAACCCCCGCACCCCTCCTCAGACCCGGGTTTTGAACTCTCCTCATCCCCCTTGACTTGCAACACAATCAAGGTCATATCATCCGTATTTTGACTATTGGGGCCGATAAAATGACCGACCCGCTCAAATAGGTGTTCTAAAATCGCTTGAGGCTTGTGATAATGTTGACAAGCCCATTCCAAAGCCGCTGTCAAGTTTTCCTCATCAAAGCGATCGCCCACTTGGTTGCTGGCATCAGTAAACCCGTCGGTGTAATAAATCAGCGTATCTCCAGGCTCTAGCTGAATCTGTGCTTCTTGATACTGGGTATCCGGATCTAATCCAATCAACATCCCCAAAGTATCTAACCGCTGAATCGTCCTTGTAGATGCCTGCCACAATAACGGAGGATTATGTGCCGCATTACTATAGGACAAAATCCGAGTTTCCGGGTCATACTCCGAATAAAACAGGGTGACAAACCGATGAGAATTCTCCAAATCCGCATACATTACCCGGTTCAAATGCTGAAGGATGCGTGAGGGGGAATGACCGTTGAGGACCTCGGCGCGTAACATTCCTCGGGTCATGGTCATAATCAACCCGGCAGGTACTCCTTTCCCCATCACATCGCCAATAACGATGCTCCAGCGTGCATTCGGTTTTCCGCCCTGATTTTTAGATTGGGCAAAGTCGTGGGTTGTGGGAATAAAATCATAGTAGTCTCCCCCCACCCGACTAGCAGTTTCACAACTGGCAGCCAACTCAATCCCGTTAATTGTCGGACATTGGCGTGGCAGGAGTCGCAGTTGGATTTCTGCGCCAATTTCTAATTCTCGGTCCAGTCGTTCCTTCTTGCGTAATTCTACGGTCAGTTCGTCATTTTCGATCGCCACGGCAGTTTGATCCGCCACTAACCGAACTAACTTCTGGCGCGTGGGAGTCCAAGTATAGTCCGGGTCTCGACTGAACACATACAGACGACCGCGTTCCGTATTTTTAACCAAAATCGCGGTGCCAAATAACTGCACATCTGACCCCAAGTAGGGGGTAACTTGATAATCTAACGCCGAGGGAGGCAGACTTGAGGCAGCCAGGTTAGAATCATCCATGATTTGACGAGTCAGGTTTTCTAACGCTTGGCGAATATCATGGCATTCGTGACCATCTTGGCAGTGAAGTTGCTGTAACCTCACTTGACCATTGGGTTTAAACAGGATCAATGCTCCCCCATCTGCATCGGTGACCCGACTCGCCACCAGGGGAATCAACTCCAAGAACTGATTCAAATTATTGAAGCTGCGGAGGGCAAATCCCAAAGACGACAGCAAATCTTGGACTTTCTTTTGTTCCCGATGCAAACGCGCCACCAGTTCTTTGAGGGCAAAGACGGGGGTGACGTCTGCGGATGCGCTGCCGTTGTCGGGTACATCTGGCTGAAAGGGCTGTCGAGGGAGAGGCAAAGAAGTCATGAGAGTCAAGCTCGCTCCAGCGGGAGTGATTATATCTTTTGTTTGGGGGTAGGAATTACCCCACACTACAGAGTCTGGTGTTAAAGAATGGCTGCCAATTGGGTTTGGCGATCGCCCTTGATAGATAGTTTAAGGGCTCATACCAAATCCGGTTGGTAAAAGTCGGTTTTGTGTATTAGCCCGCGCAGGCGGGCTTCGTCCGTGTAGCCCCAGGCTTCAGCCTGCGGGTTTTTATAGACATTTGACAACCGGATTCGGTATCAGTATTTTAAAGCAGTTCTAAATTAACCCTTATGCACCCGAGTTGAACTCGGTTGCCAGATAATATTCGCGCCAAAAGGTAGGAATTCGAGTGTTTAGCATCCGGGGCAGTCTCCCCAGTGTCTTGAGTGGGTTGTAAAAAAAAACTCACACGATCTCCGATGCGGATCGCGGGGCTGGACTGATTTTCTATCAAGCAGGTGGCTTCAGTGTGATGATTCCTCAACCCTGAGCCGACTGCTCGACCCATCAATCCAGATTTCTACAGACATCGCATTAAAGTGGATTTATGATAGCGCTATTTATAAGCTCTGCCAATCCACTGATGGGGGGGTTTTCCCACCTCGATTCCTCAAAGAAGCGATCGCTGATTGGTTTGATTTGTTCTAATCCATTCCTCAAAAGCCAGACTCGACCCGGCGGGCATCATCACCTGCCGGGATTTCCCTGGGTTCACAGCCTCAGTCTGATGACTTGGGGCCCCTTGAGTCTGAAGGTCTAACGTCTCTATTCTCGCTCTGGATACTAGCCACCAATCAACGCTTCGACAAATTCGTAGCTGGAAAAGGGGCGCAGGTCTTCGATTCCTTCACCGGCACCGATAAAGCGGATGGGTAATCCCATCTGCTGCACGATCGCCAAGGCTATGCCACCTTTAGCAGTTCCATCCAATTTTGTCAAGATGACTCCGCTCAAATTAATCGCTTCGGAAAACACTTGAGCTTGACGGAGGCCGTTTTGTCCCAAGGTTGCATCCAAAACCAGCAGTGATTCTACCACTGCATCCGGCGCTTTTCTATCCACGATTCTACGGATCTTTGCCAATTCGTCCATCAGATTCTTTTTATTCTGCAACCGTCCGGCAGTATCCACCAGCAGCAGTTCTGTGCCTCGGGCCATTGCGGCTGAAATCCCATCAAATACGACCGCTGCCGGGTCGGAATTTTTCACCGGGTTGGCAATCACTTCCACATCGGCGCGATTCCCCCACACCTTGACTTGCTCCACAGCAGCGGCGCGGAAGGTATCTGCGGCGGCAATTAGGGTTTTATAACCGGATTGTTTGGACAAATGGGCAATTTTACCGATGGTGGTGGTTTTACCGGCCCCATTGACTCCGGCAATCACCCAAATATTCAGGGTATCTTTCTCGGGGACAAAGTTGGTATTGTATTTTTCCTGAAAGGGGCGATCGAGCATTTCCCGGAGGATTTTTTTCAGGTAGGCGATCGCCTCGGCTGGGGGCAGGGCCTCTTCTTTTAACTTCTGCTGGAGGGCCTCAATAATCAAATCTGTCGCCTCTACCCCCACATCCGCCTGCAACAGGGCGGTTTCAATTTCCATCACCGCTGCTTTATTCAGCGGCCCCTGTCCCACGATCGCCCGCAGTTGGTTAATTAAACTCCGACGGGTTCTATCCAACCCCTGGCGTAACTTCTGCAACCAGGTAATTTCTTCAATGGAAACCTGATCGGGACGGCGTCCTTGGGCCGCCAGCACTTCCGCTGACCACAAAAAGCCCTCATCAAACGCCAATCCCGGAATTTCTGTCCCTTCAATCTCCGGTTGTCCCGGGGTCGGGGTCCGTCTGAAGTCTTCCTCTACCGGGGCCTCCACAGCAGTTTCCTCTAACCGCTGCATTCTCGCCTGTCGTTCCGCCTCCGCCCGTGCCAGGAATGACACCGGAGCCGGTGCTGGAGCCGCCGGTTCCGAGGTTTCCGTTGGTTCTGAGGTTTCCATAGCTAAGGCCGCTGCCGGTTCTATAACCTCCTCTGGAACGGCCTCGGGTTCTGGTGCTTCCTCCGGAGCAACTAAGGGTTCTTCGGCGATCGGTTCAGGAACCGGGTCCTCCAGTTCTTCCCCTGCTTCCGGTTCTCCCCCAGCTTCCGGTTCTCCCTCAGCTTCCAGTTCTTCCGGTTCTCCCTCAGCTTCCAGTTCTTCCGGTTCTCCCTCAGCTTCCGGTTCTTCCCCTGCTTCCAGTTCTTCCGGTTCTCCCCCAGCTTCCGGTTCTCCCTCAGCTTCCAATTCTTCCGGTTCTCCCTCAGCTTCCGGTTCTTCCAAAGCAGGAACCTGTTGCTTTTGAATATTTTGATAAGCAGCTTTAGCCCAGTTCAGGTAATCTTCGGCAACTTCTGGGGTCGTTTCCTCAGCATCAGATTCCGGCTGCTTTGCAGTCGGTTCTATAGCCTGTTCTTGTTCTTGTTTTTGTTCTTTTTCGTTGAACTGACGACGGAACCAATTAAACACCATAGCACTTACCAGCAAGAGAGCTTTGCCGACTATTTTAGAGGGTCGGGTAGAGATTTTTGAAGCCATAAGGCCCGGGTTTTACTTCCGAGTCCAGGATGGGGACCGTCCGGTTTTGAACCAACGGGGGAGAGATTATTCTTGTGGCACCTTCTGATGAAACTGTTCGGTGACCCGACGCAAGACGCCATTGACAAAGCGATAGCCATCTTCACCGCTATAGCGTTTGGCTAATTCTACCGCTTCATTGATGGCGATGCGTTCCTGGAGGCCGAGATAGCGCATTTCAGCCACAGCAATTCGGAGGATATCGCGATCGATGCGAGCAATCCGATTTATTTGCCAATTGACGAGCGCCTGTTGGAGGATGGCATCAATTTCTTCGCGATGGGCGTTGACTAGGGTTAGAGTTTCTAGGGTGTACGCCTTGACTTCTTTTTGGTTGGTCAGTTGCAGAAACTCAGGCAATTCCATTGCCATTGCCACGCGGTTAATGGCGGTTTGGGTGAGTTCTACGGCTTCGTAGACCATTGTGCGAGAACTTTGCACCGTGGTGGCTTGAATTTCGCTGCCTAAGAGGCGATCGTTGCTGCGTTTGAGTTCTGCCGCAGCAGTTTCGAGGATATCGTGGACTTCATTGGTGAGGGTGCGAACCGCAGCGAGGACTAGATCGGAGAGTTGTTGAGCGCTGAGTTTTTCTAGGTTGGAACTCAGCTGACTCATACTCAGCAAGGCGAGTTCACGAGCGACTCTTTGAGCTTTCATAAGGCGAGGAGTTAACTTGGGTGGGTTTAGATATATTCTTTTTCTTCTTCAGAAACGAGAGTCTGGCGTTTGACCTCAGGTCTGAGTTCCTGTAGCTTGCGATCGCTCGATGGAGGCAGGGGCAAGGGTCCAGTCATGGGCGGGCTAACAATGCCACCGGAGACGATGACTTTAAAGGCATCTTCCACGGACATGGAGAGGTTGATCACTTCTTCTTCAGAAACGACAGCATACCACCCACTGGTGGGGTTAGGGGTGGTGGGAATAAAAATACTGACCAGTCCCCCGGATAAGTGGGATTGGATTTCTGCGGCGACCCCCCCAGTCACGAAGGCGATCGCCCAGATTCCTTTGCGCGGATACTCGACTAAAATCACCCGTCGAAATTTCCCATTGGAATCTTTGAGGACGGTTTCTAAAATTTGCTTGAGGGTTTTATAAACTGAACCCGCTAGAGGAATGGCTTGCAGCACTCGTTCCCCCAAGTCGAGCAACCATCGTCCGGCGATGTTGCGTGCCATCAACCCAATTAGGAGAATACTCAGGAGGGGAACGGCTAATCCGACTCCGAGGTTAATCAGGTTGACTAAAATGGGGTGGAGGTTGTCAAAGGGATTAAGCTGCTTGGGAATACTGGTCAGGAAATCGATCACCCATCGAGCTATGGTAATCGTCAGCCAGATGGTGGTTGCTAGAGGAATGATGACCAGCAGTCCAGCAATCAGGTCATTTTTTAAGTCTTGTTTAAGGCGTTGGATCACAGCTTACCCACTCTCCTTTTGTTTGGAAACATCACGCGATCGCCACTTTTAACTGCTTGATTATCAACAAACCGTATCATTTTCGGTCTCCAAAAAACCGTCTGCGTCCAGCCACGGATCCCTTGCTTTCCGCAAAATCCTCTGAGGGAGTCAGCAACGGTGAGGGATGACACACACAGAGAATGAATCGCCACAAAACCATGATTTTTTCGGTTAGCACTCCGGCGCGCTGTTTAGCCCCTGAGTCGGCTTGAGGCAGCCAAGGCTGAATCGGTCCCGGTTTCTTTGCAGAAACGGAAAAAGCATGGAGTATCTTCTGATACTATACCCTGCGCCCTGAGCAAAGAAAGTGTCAAGTTCAACTCAGGCGCTTCTCTAGTCAATTGTAAAGAATTATTGCCAAATGACCGGCATCTTGATTAAAAAAACTGGATGGTTGACCTGAGAGCAATTGTAGGGTGGGCACTGCCCACCAACACCCAAAGGTGGGCAGTGCCCACCCTACAATGCTACAATGCCTCCCCAAGGAGACCCCAGGGACAAGAAACCGGGTTTTTGGCCCAAATCTGGTGTTCTTCTGCAAAAATGTTGTGAAAAAACCCGGTTTCTAACCGTGGCTGTACTCCTAAAGTCCGACGTCAGTACAGCATAGGGAAGAGAACCGGGTTTCTATCTTGCCTAATTTAAGGCTGTACCGCCACCCTAAGAATTAGGAGGGGTTGGATGTGGTGGCATTGCTGGTGGGTTGGGGGTCTAACTGAGGGTTGGGCATATTTTGGAGTTCCCACACTTTGAGCAAAATGAGATATTCATAAAATGCCTGTAAGGTACACCAAGCAAACCCGGCACGTCCATCGAGGATGCCCCCGAGCATAAAGTACATATAAATAAAGCGCAACAGGGGACGAAAGGGGAGGCGTAGGGAGAGATCTTTGAGTGCTCGGCGTTTTTCGACTTCCGATCGCCCAAAGAAGAGATTATTCCAAGAGACTTCTCCTTTTTCCAGTTGGCGCAGGGTTTCTTGAGCTTCATCACTGGAGTAGCGGTTGTGCTTGTCTAACCAGCGACTTAATCCTTTGCTACTGGTGTAGTGGGGATAGGTTTCTTTGAGAAATCCGGTGGGACCGTCACAGACTTCCCGTTCCGTATGTCCATAATCCGTGAACCATACCTTGTCCTTGCGGAATAAACGCAGTTGATAGCGGGGGTACTGGGTGCTGTACCGAATCCATTGGTTCATAAATATGACGCGCTCGGCGACATAGTAGCCGATGATGTCGTCAGGGTTGGCGATCGCATCGAGACATTCCTGAAAGAGTTCAGGAGTCATCCGTTCATCAGCTTCTAGGATGTAAACCCATTCATGCTGGGTGGGTAGTTCTTGCAGCATCCAAGTCCGTTGTTTGCCGTGACTTTCAAAAGGATGCTGAACCACCTGTACCGGATACTGACGAGCAATCTCCACTGTGCGATCGCTTGACATCGAGTCCACCACGATAATCTCATCACTCAGCATGGCGGACTCAATGCAAGCAGCAATATCAATTTGTTCGTTATGGGTCAGGATATAAATCGAGAACATGGGGGGCAATTGCCAATAATCGGCTGAATTGTGAATAGTTGTTGCGATCGGCGATCAAAACTTGTCTGCGACCCCGGTATCGGCCAGTTCTTTGAACCACACCACCCTTTCAGGGCAAAAGGGTTGCACTCGGTGAAGGGCCCTGACGCACCCATTTCGCCCTAATCGTAACTTAACCGAGACGATTGTAACGAGGGCAACCTCTCCAAATTACAAGACTTAGACTTGACTAGAATTGAGAGCAAGCTGACTTCCCAACTTGACTGGGTATCCCTGAGTGATGCCTGAGTGGCGATCGCCAATTTCTTCTTCTAACGACCCATCGATTTCCGTCGTCCTCCCCCGACACTCCCCATACTTTTTAACCCAGTCCAGCCAATAATGCTATAAGCCACAGATAACAACAAACTGCTAATCCCAGTTTGCACGGCTAACTTGGTAAATCGAGTTTTGGTCTGGTTTTCCACTTCTTGCTGACGAGAGCGAATCTGGGTGAGTTGTTGAGTCCGAAGATTATCCGTACTGAATTGTTGGTTGAGAAACTGATCCAAGGCTTGGGGATTCTGCTGAAATTGTTCCAGTAATTCCTTCTCTTGTTGCGGCACGTCCGGACTTGTTAGGGCTTCGTTCAGTTGGTCGGGATTCGAGATCAATTGCCGAATTTGTTCCCCGATCGCGCTCCGGCGTTGTTGAATTTCGCTCTCCACATTCTCGTTCTCAAGTTGGCTTAAAACTTGAGTTTCGGTCTGGCTGGCTTGTTCTCGGATTTGCTGCAAAGCATCAGAGCGTTGCAGCCGCACGTTATTCAAATGCAGGGGAAATACAACTAAAAATACCACCCCAAGAATTGTAGACAACACAAAAGCCCAAAATCTCAACTCTTGGAACGGGTTGCGTTTAGGGGCACCACTCCCTTCAGCCCGATCCATCCAAGACCCAGTTACTAAAAACGCTATCCCGACTAAGGGAATAATTCCTCGTTCTACAACTTGAGCTGCATAAGCAATTTGCCATTCTCTCGATCCGGGCTGAAAGGGAATGGCTAACAGCACATAATCCACCAGTGATGATACAATTAAAATCACCCCGATTACTTTGAGGGACATTGAAGCTACAGACTCTTGATTCATGATTCTCCTATAATTTTCCCGATATATTACCCCACATAGGGGAATTTTCTCTCTTCTCTTTCCCCGGGTTTACTGATGTTTTTTACCCCGCTGAAGTTGATTGGATTTCTGGGTTGGGGACAAGGAAACAAACCTCGGTTTCGAGATGTCCCTGAAACCAGGGTAAGGCATAAGGATATTCAGTCTTAACCCTTAAACTCCTCCTGGTAATCGACTCATCCTGATTGCCTTATGATCCTATTAAGAGGCCAGGTTTGGCGACTCATCAAATGAGTTTCACTGGAGGTCACACAGTTAAAGGGTGATTGATTGAATCCTCCGATTTAAGTTTAAACTTAAATCCCAGTAATTTTAACCTCAACTGTGTAAAGTTTACCCAAAATTTATTGTCGTTTTTGGCGGGAGGTAAAAACAACCCCAAGAGATTGAGGTTCGGTTGAACGATGCCGGGACAGGAGGATGGATTGGGGGCGTTGACCCAAGATAGACCACAGGCTTTACCCGATCTTTCCCTATTTTACTGCTGCGTGCGATACCAATGCGCTAAACGGGTCGGTGAAATCCCCAAATAATATCCCAGAATCATCAGTTGATTGATCCCAGTTGTTCGCAGAATGCCCAATTTCTGCCACCGTCTGGCACTGGTGAAGGCGGGGATCGGGGCGATCGCCAGTCTTCCACGCCGTTTCAAGCGCCCCACAAATTCAAAATCCTCCATGATCCCCATTTCGGCAAATCCTCCCAGTTCCCAAAAGGTGGCAGCGCGCACAAAAATTCCCTGGTCCCCATAAGGCATCTGCCCCCAGCGCGATCGCCACTTCACCCCCCATTCAATCATCCGGAACCCGGGTCCTGGCCCCTCAATCCTCAATTCAAACGCTCCCCCCACGACATCCGGTGACTCCAAAATGCGCCGAATCTCTGTCTCAAATCCTGACCCCAACCGAGTATCCCCATGTAAAAATAGCAGAATTTCGCCGCTTGCCTGAGCAGCACCCAGATTCATTTGTCGCCATCTCCCCGATTCACTACGGACAACAGTCACCCCATAAGATGCCGCAATCTCCCGGGTGCGATCGCGCGAACCGCCATCCACAACAATAATTTCCACATCCGAAAGACCACCCACTGCCTCTAAAGTAGACCCAATCCGCGCCTCTTCATTCAAAACCGGCACAATAATTGAGATTTGGCCCCGGTTGGGTTTCAGGGAGAATCGGGACCCTAATTCAGCCAAATCCTCCGGGCGATCGATATCCCTGAGTTCCGGTAACTTCGCTACACTCAGACACTCAGAACTCGCCACAGCCAGGGTTTGGGCCAAAACTTCCCCAGTCCCCCAAGCTATCCCCTGGAAGACTTCTGGAATGAACCGAGACAGTCCAATCAGATAATATCCTCCATCCATTGCGGGTCCTAACACCAAGTCATGGGATTGCAGGGATTCAAACCCTTGCATGAGGATTCCGGCATCCAAATCTGGGCAATCGGTGCCAATGATCACCACTCGCGAGCATCCCGCCTCAAATGCATCCTGAGCAGCAGCTTTGAGGCGATCGCCCAAATCTCCCTCAGACTGGGGTCGATACAGCCAATCTTCCCCCAACCACCCCTGCATCTGTTCCCGAGTTCCCCCAGTAAATCGCACTTCCACGGCGATCGGTTGCGCCATCTTTTGCTGCAACCCCTCTCGAACAGTAGCGAGGGTATGCTTCCCCAGTTGCCGATGCAATTGCGCCGCCCCCCTTGCCCCCAATGCCGGAATCAGCCTGGTTTTAGTCGTTCCAGGATAGGGAAGGCGGGTAAAAATAATCAGGCGATCGGGATTGGAGTGAGAAAGCATGGGGATGGGGGATTTGTCATTTGTCATTTGTCATTTGTCATTTGTCATTTGTCATTTGTCATTTGTCATTTGTCATTTGTCATTTGTCATTTGTCATTTGTCATTTGTCATTGGAGGAGATGTTCAACGTCCCGACTTCAGTCGTTGCTCTCGTGTTATGGCATCCGCCATAACACGAGCAATCTGAGGGTCCACCGCCTGCTGGGTTGGGAACTGGAGTTTAAGCCTGATATTGGGGCGTTACTTGGCATCCGCCATAACACGAGCAATCTGAGGGTCTACCGCCTGCTGGGTTGGGAACTGGAGTTTAAGCCTGATATTGGGGCGTTACTTGGCTGATGCCAAGTCACGCGGCAACGACTGAAGTCGTTACTACAAACAAAAGAGGATAAGGGGATTGCAAAATATAAATCCTCCAAACGTTCATGTAGGGGCGCAATGCTTGCGCCCTCCGTCGGGCGCAAGCATTGCG
>NZ_JAMXOT010000108.1 GCF_024220515.1 Oscillatoria sp. HE19RPO | reverse complement strand
CAATGCTTGCGCCCCTGGGGCGCAAGCATTGCGCCCCTACATTGACTTCGTTGAGCATTCACTACGAACGAACGTTTTGGAGATTTTATTTTTTGGAGTTCCCTTAATCGTAAAGTAATACCAAATCCGGAGTTCAAAAGTCGGTTTTCGCTTTTAGCCCGCGCAGGCACCGCTTCGTCCGCAAGTGCCTCCGGGCTTTCTAAGCGGAACGCTACGCGAACAGCCTGCGGGTTTTCACAGACCTTGAGTAACCGGATTCCGTATAAGCCCCCCATTCCCCATCAACCAAGGACAAATGACAAATGACAAATGACAAATGACCAAGGACAAATGACCAAGGACAAATGACCAAGGACAAATGACCCCCAAAAAACACAGAAGGGGACCTCCATAGATCCCCTTCCGCATCTTCAACGCCAATAGCCTATTGCTATTAGCCATAGGTTAGCTGGCTAAATACTCTTGGACATTCGCTCGTCTGCGCCGCAGATGTGCCAGAGCTTGATGTTCGAGTTGGCGCACTCGTTCGCGACTCAGATTGAGCTTTTCACCGACTTTGGCTAGGGACAATTCTCGCCCATCTTTCAGGCCAAATCGCAAAATAATCACATCGCGCTGCTGAGTGGTTAGTTCGGCCAAAAGGCTCTCTAAGTCTTCCCGCAGCAATTCTTGGGTGATGTAATTTTCTGGAGAAGCGTCTGCGTCCTCTAGGAGGTCTTGCAGTTCGGTGTCTTGGTTATCTCCCACTCGCAGATCCAGGGAAACTGGCTGACGTGCCATTAAGAGATATTCCCGAATCTGTGCCGGTTCTAACTCTAGGGCTTCACCAATCTCGGAAGGAGATGGACTCCGCCCTAAGTTTTGGGTGAGTTCCCGTTGCACTTTTTTGATTTTGTTGAGTTTTTCGGTGATGTGAATCGGCAGGCGGATGGTCCGCGCTTGTTGGGCGATCGCCCGAGTAATCGCTTGCCGAATCCACCAGTAGGCGTAGGTGGAGAATTTATATCCCCGCATCGGGTCGAATTTCTCTACACCGCGCTCTAATCCGAGGGTTCCTTCTTGGATCAAGTCCAGGAATTCTAGGTTGCGCTTTTGGTATTTCTTGGCGATCGCCACGACTAAGCGCAAGTTCGCTTCAATCATCTTTTGCTTGGATCGCCGACCGATTTTGACCAAGTTCTTGAGCTCTGCGACGCTTTGTCCAACCGCCTCGGCCCATTCTTCTTCCGTAGGTTCGCGTTTGAGCTTCTTCAAGAGCGCTTCTTTCGCTTCCAAAAACGCCATCATTTGCTGCACTTGCTTCCCAAAAACAATTTCTTGCTCGTGGGTCAGCAGCGGCACACGACCAATTTCATGTAAATACGAACGAATGGTATCAGTAGAATCGCTTTGTCGTGCGCCCATATAAGTTTGCTTAACAGTAGTTGGCCGAGATTTGATTGTGGGCATTTTGCAGTTCTCCAAACGAAATACATTCTTATGCGTAGCAAGCACTCGCCCCACTCAACGGGTAGCATTTCGCGGTTTGGTCTCACTGACTGGGTTACATCCTCCTCGCGATTTGGGTCAGGGCCTTACAGATGCCTGTTCGGGGGGGCTTATCCGCTGCACCAGACCGGGGGTGATGCCTAGTCAACTCAAAGTCGTTATGATTTTGACTTCTTCTATCTTATGTCAGATCTACAATTGAGTAAAGGGTTATTGAGATTAGAGTCAGTCCTGGTCACCTTAAAGTTTCCTTAATATTCCCGTTCCCCGGGTCAACGAGGATTTGAGCGCTCCAATCCAAGGGCAGTGAAAGAAGAGGGATTTGAGATTTCAACTTAGAAACTAGGGGATAGGTGTTAACCGTTAAACCCCCTAGGATCGCGTTTCTAGTTTTAGGTCTGTTGTGCCAATCTACTTCCACGATATTCTCCTCTATTTACAGATCGTGCACTATTTCACTCGCCTTTGACAGCGGCTTAAACAGGGCAATCCCCGTACTTTTAAACCCGAGTAACAGGGGGTTTTCCCCACTGAATGAGAGAGTTTGCTACTTAGTAGACTGAGTTTACCACCTACCTTTCTTGACCTGAATCCTGCTGCGGGAGTAGGCAAGGGTATAAATTTTGTAGAAAAACTTTACTTCTAGCTTGTTCGCAAATGCGTCCCGCTGTGACTGGATGAGTCTCCTTTCCTTTTGGACTGGGTTTGAAGGTGTGGGGTTCACTCAAAGAGCATCTCTATCTCTCTACAGAGTGATGTTCTTTGTGGTGTTCCTTCGTTAGGGGCAAGCCCCTCTCTCTATGCTACAACAATAATACAACCTTGACAATCAGCAAAAATACTCAGACGGTTAGAGAAAAAACTACGGGTAAGGCGATCGCCGATTGATTTTTGTACCCAAAGCCTCTTTCACCGAAGCCTCAGTTTCAACGAGAGAACCCTTGATTTCTCCTGGCGGGCTTAAACTCTTGCATTAGTTTATAAACACCTGCATTCCTTTGGATAAAACGTCCTTCCAGAGAGTTAATCGCGTGAGAAACTCTCTATACATGAGCTTACCCAGTTTCTTCCGAAAAAACTACACCGATCGCCATCAACTAAAATGATATAATTCATCCAAAATACTTCTGAATCAAAAGAAAAATTTATCAATCCCCCTTCTGGGAGGAAAAAAAGAGTAAAACCCAGAAAAAAACCTCTATCTATTGGCATAGATTTTCCTAAACCAACCGTTGCCAAGTCGAGACTCAACTTGCCGATCCTCCGTCTGAGGCCCCTAGCCCTTCCCCTCCCCCGTGAATCAAGAGTTCTCCTTGCTCCTTCTGACAGGCATTGCTCACTGGAGATTCTAGTTCCGGGTGCCTTTATCTGACTCGATTGCCCTTCCCAACCCAGTGTCAGGCTCTGCGATCGCCAGCAACCCTCCTCATCCGGGATCGGCAATGGCGCTATCCCACTGGACTTGAGCGGTTCGCGACTTGAGCTTGTGAACCGTCAGCACAAGGCAGTGCTTTGGTTTAAAAGGGATTGAAGATTTTAGCCTGGAAAGTTCTCTATAAAGCGCCCTGGGACCGCAGCAACCTCAAACGATCGCCTCAAGCCCGTTTCAAAAATCTAAAATGGTATGATGCTCTTGTCTTAAACCAATCAAAGCCTTGAACCATCTGTGAAACCAAGCATTCAACTCATTTTTAAGGGGGTACAGGAATTGGGGCGGTGGGTTCTGGTGGTCATCTGGAACCTGCTGGTTAATCTGTTTTGGCTGGGGATTCAGCTAATTGAATTGTTGCTGTGGGCATTTTCAGAACTCCAGATGTGGATACAGCGACTGCTCAAGCAACTCCAAAAAGCGATCGCCCACAGAGATTTCATGATTTTACTCCTCCCCTTCAAATGGCTACTACTGGGGATTTGGCAATTTGCCTTTCAAACCTTCTGGTTGTCGATCCATCTGATGGAATTGATTGTCTGGTATATTACCCATTTGCCAACCCTAGCCCGCACCGTTCCACCCTGGGGAAATTCTATTGGTAAATCAGGCATTTCTAAACCTAGGCTACAGTCAATTCCCCCGGAGGATCCGCCCCGGAAGCCACAAGGGAAACTGCCGCAAGATGTGTATCGGGCGATCGCATTAATTGCCATCTGCCTAGCCGTCCTTCCCTTGGTAACATTCGTCCCCTTTCCCCTTCCCTTTGCAGGCAGTCTCCTGGTAGAAGAACTCAGCTTTAAATATGGAGAATCACCCCAAACTGTTGTCTTATTTCAAGGGATAAACGGGTTGCGTCAAATGGCGATCGCCGGTGAACAAAGCTTCACTTTAACCGGACGATTTGAGAATGCCAACGATCCGCGATTGAATCAGTTATCCAGCCTCACAGTTGATCTACCCACTGCCGAGAGTGAATGGGAAATCACCCCCGTTGAAGCCGATCGCCGCAGTGAACTGACCCTCAGACACTTGTGGTTACGACAACATACCTTAGTCGAACAGTTCAGTTATGATGGCAGTCGTCTCCAATTTGTCTTACAACCGGCAATTCGTCCCAATGTGCTAGAACTAGACTTCGGCAATCAGCCGTTGCAGGTGAGTTTACGAGGATATCAAATTACCGAACTTCAGTCTGGTAGTAATCGCCCCAACCCCGATACGCCTTTAGAATTTACCTGGATTCCCGAGGAAACCGGGCTAACTTTAACGTTAAGAGAGCAAGCAGCGATCGCGGCGATTGTTCCAGAACCCGCGCCTCAATGGATACCGGGTAATCTGAATGTGGAAGATGTGCGATTTTACCGCAGGCAACCCGCACAAACGGCTACAGATCCACCGATCTATGAGTCTACTGCGATCGCTGGTCAGATTCGGATGGCAAAGCAATCACTCCAAATATCACAAAACGATTTTTTAATGGGAGAAACCGCCGGGGATTTAGAGATTCAAAACCTGGATAGAATCGCACTTGTCCCCTATAGTCCCGAAGAAAATACTAAAACAGGCATTCAAGTCGGATTTTCAGGAACCGCAACCCAGATTCAAGTCGGTCCCAAACCCACGGTTCCAACCCAGAGCATACAGGGTCATTTCTTGAATCAATGGTTTTCGCCCGAGACTTTGTTAGTTTTAATTCCAGTCTGGGTAGGCTGGGTGGGGTTTTTAATCTATTGGGGGATTAAGAATTTCTCAAAAATTGTGAATGATTTCTCAAAAATTGTGTGAATTGGGGCTAAAATAACGGCGAAAGCCAAGGGAGGATTTTGCTCCCTTGGCTAAATTCTAAATGCTATCGAGACATCGGATTGATACGGAATCCGCTGTTCAAAGGTCTATAAAAATGAATTGTAGGGGCGCAATGCTTGCGCCCTCAATTGGGCGCAAGCATTGCGCCCCTACAAATACTTGACGCGGCTCGTTTTTATAGACTTATCAGTATTGCGAAATGGAGTATGAGATGCGCTCTATCCCATTATCTGTAGCAGTTTGAGCCTCATAGAATTAAGGAGTGGGAGCATCTTGCTCCCTACGGCTATCAGGGAGCAAGATGCTCCCACTCCTTAAGTGTAATTTGCTAAATTGCTGTAAGACGCACTATAAAACCTAACTTTAAGCGGAAGTGGGTTTTTGTAATTCCCCATCTTCCAGATAGAGAATGCGATCGGCCACATCCAGAATACGCGGATCATGAGTCACCATGAGAACCGTACTGCCTTCTTCTTTTGCCAATTTGCGAAGCAGTTCGATCACAGCATGACCACTATGAGAATCTAACGCTGCCGTGGGTTCATCGGCCATAATCAACTGAGGATGACCGGCCAAAGCGCGGGCGATCGCCACCCGTTGTTTTTGTCCCCCAGATAAATCCCGAGGCAACTGATTAACCTTCTCTCCCAAACCCACTTGTTCCAAAAGATGCTGCGCTTCGAGGTGAGCATTGCGTCCCCGAATTCCTTTCAAATTCAGCGCCACTTCCACATTTTCTGTAGCAGTCAGTGCAGGAAATAAATTAAACCCTTGAAAAATAAAGCCAATATTATCGCGACGAAACCGGGATAATTCAGCCCGGGACATCCAGGTAATTTCTTCCCCGAGTAACTTAACCGTTCCCGCTGTTGGGGTTAGCATCCCAGCCAAAATTGAGAGCAAAGTTGTTTTGCCCGAACCCGATGGTCCCATTAAAAGTTGAATATCTCCGGGACGGACTTCCAAATCAATCCCTTTGAGAGCATGAAACTCCTCGGAACCTGACTCGAAGACCATCTTGACGCCTCTAGCTTTAATTGCACCCATTGCTGTCGATGCCGCTGTGGATGCGACTAACGACGGTGCAATAACCTGAGTGGAGAGATTTCCCATAGATTCATTAAAGTTTAGTGAAGCAGTCATTCGTCTCAATGTTTAGTGAATATGCTATAGACGGTAGGCTGTGATAGCAAAACAATCAGGATTTAGAAGTTTATAGGATGCCCGATCGCATTTTGGCAGTCGCCCATCCCTCTAGTCTCATTGTCTGTGCCACTTTTAAAATCGTCATCCCCCAATGGGTCTGAGTAATTATGCCCAATCCCCCTGATAATTGCAACCTAGGCTTTAAAAACAATCGCCGGATCGACTCGATTAATTTTCTGAATCGCAAAAATTGCCGAAGATACACACATCACCACCGTAATCCCAAATACCCCAACCGCAGTTCCCGGTGAAATCAGGATAGTCAATCCCTGGGCCGCCAGGGCCCAAGATTGGATCCCCCAGCACAGCATCATTCCTGGCAGGTATCCTAACACAGCCATCCACAGCGCCTGCTCAATAATCACCCCATAAATCACGCTCTGGGAGGCCCCCATCGCCTTCAGGGTGCCAAATTCTTTAATGTGATCCGAGACAGAAGCGTACAGAATCTGTCCGACAACCACCATACCAACCATCACCCCCACTCCGGCCCCCAAACTCAGCACAAAGCCAATTCCCGTCCGTTCTTGCCAATAAACGCGGTTGAGTTCGGCCATTTCTTCTTGCGTATAAGCCCGGGTATAGGGCAATGCTTCTTGCAGTCTCTCTTTGAGTTCCTGCAAATTTTCTCCCGGTTCAGCTTTCACCAAAATATAGGTGATCGGATCATCCTCCGTTAAGGGGTCGGGATCCTCTTGAACTTCAGAAGCTGCCTCTTCACTCGGACGAGTCGTCGTGAAGGCATCCGCATTTTCCAAGGACGTGAAAATATAGGGACTCGCCACAATCGATTGAGTATCATGGGTGAATCCCACCACCGTGGCGGAAAATGCCCCGACTTCCACTTTGTCCCCCAGCCATGAGACCTTGAGGGTATCAAAGCTCGCTTCATCCACAAACATGGTGTAGGGTTTGTGGAGGTCGCTTAAGCTGCCTCGGACAATCTGACCCGGTACGAACAGTTCCCCATCGGGGTCAAATCCAAACACCCGGACATGATTAATATGCCCCGTGGAATCTCGCCACAAGGTCCCCTGGACAATCAGCGCTTCCGCCTGGGCGACCCCTTCCAGGTCTTGAGCTTCCCTCAGTCGCTTGTAGGGCATATGGAGGGTCATTTCTAAGGTTTCCATATCCTGGGAAGTGACCCAAATATCTGCTGGAGAATAGTCCACCAGTAAGGCGGTTGAGCGCATGACCCCTTTGAAGATTCCCGTTTGGATGGTAATCAAACTCACCGCAAACATAATGCCCGCTTGGGCAACCAGAAAGCGCGGGAGATCTTCAAATAGGTTTTTTCGGGCTATTGAAGGCATATCAAAAGAATGATGATAAACGAGGGTTAGGTAACAGGGGTTGGGTAACCGGGGTTGGGGGATGGAAAGAGAAAATAGAGAAATTTTCTCGGTAAATAGTGATTGGAGGAGTCTAAATTTCTCCTGCTTTGTTCCCTTTGGATTAAGCCTCTTTAGGGTAAAATGGTTATCTCTTCCTTTAAGGGTTGATGATTTAGAAATCTCTCGGCTTGTTTGTTATTGTAGTCGTGAACTGGAGGAAGTGCTACCCAGTCCTTTGGTCTGCGGGTGAATTGGCCTTCAGTTTCTTCAATGGAATCAGGTGCTCGGAGTGGGGACAAGGTTTGGGAAAGGAAATTGCTTTTGGCTTTGGGCAATGTATGAATTAGGCGGCAGGGCGAACCCTTGAGGCTCGCCCCAGTTGCTAATCGGATTTGAGGTTGATTTAATGCTTTATCTTGCTATTATAACGCAAAAAATCCGAGGGCTAAAGGAATTCTTTTAAAAACTCAAAGGCTTGCTCATCCCAACAGGGTGCGGGAGAGAGGAAGCTCAAACAAAGAAGAACATCGGCTTGGATGGCTTCGATCTCTTCGTCCTCAAACAGTTCGGCTAAGGCTTGAGTATCTCGTTCTTTGAGGGCAGACAAGGGTTCGGCTGCCCCGGTGGAAAACTCAAAGGAATTGGCGGTAAAATCAGGTCTAGGGAACTCTAGGTCTGATTGGGGTTCAATTTTGCTCGGGAAAAAACGCCGCCACCTTCTTGATGGTTTCGCAACGGCTGCCTTTTGACTAAATTCAATGAGTTGGGTGACAAAGGGATCCCTGGAGTTGGTAGATGAACTCATAATTGGGGAAGGGATTTTAAAATTCCCGCGCTTACCCTGAATCAGGTGCGCGGATGTGCAATCAAGCTGATGGGAGAGTTTCTCAAGAGAGGGAGGCGACAATTACAGGGAGTCATGGGCCCTAAAAATGAAGGGCCGGTTGATCCGCTCTGCAATTCTTTATCTTTTCTTAATCTTTAAAGCGCGCTCATCCGACACCGGGGAACCGGCGATCGCTCACCGGGTAACCTGGCGTTGGCTATGAAGCCGCTTTGGGCTGGATGGAACAATGCCGCTTTTGGCTTATCCCCTCTGAGTTTTCTGTGTTGATGCACCCCTAGAAACAGCGATCGCACGAGTTCTGTGTCGATGGCTTTTAAATCGGCTTTGCCTGTGTAGGCAATTTTAACTCACGCAATTCAACGGCAAAAGTCTCGGCAAACCCTGTGGCGAGTTGCTGACGGACGCGATCGGGGTTAATCCCCTCGACAAATTCAGCCAAACTCCCCACGGGTTTGTTGGCAATCCCACAGGGGACAATTTGCTCGAACCCTTTCAAATCTGGGCAAACATTCAGGGCAAAACCGTGCATCGTAATCCATCGACTGACTTTAATCCCGATCGCCGCTATTTTTCGCCCCTCTAGCCAGACTCCGGTCATCCCCTCAATGCGATCGCCCTTTAAGCCATACTCTGCCAACACCTGAAGAATCACCCCTTCTAGCTGCCGCAAATACCAATGCAAGTCCGTCTGGTAATATCGCAGATTCAAAATCGGATACCCCACAATTTGACCCGGACAATGATAAGTCACCTCACCCCCACGTTCCACCCGATGCAGTTCCACGTCGCTACAGGTGGGGTCAAACTTCAGAAATTCTAAACTCGCCCCTTTTCCCAGGGTATAAACCGGAGGATGTTCCAGCAAAATTAAGACATCCTCTAAATCCGGATTGGACCGTCGGGCCGCCACCAGAGACTGCTGCCAGGTCCAAGCCTCCTGATAGGGCAGGCGATCGAGATTGTAGAACCCACAACGCCGACGCGGGGAACTGGTTTCAACAGAATTGGCTAGACTATTACTATAGTTCATCCAAAAAAGCAAGGGGTTTTTGGCAGAATTTTAAACAAATATCAGTGTTGGAATCCGGACAACTACTATAGCCCAGGGTAGCTGGATTGTCATTTCGTAACGTATTGCAACGAATTTTGAAGAGATAACAAAATTCGGTGTAATTCTCAATCCAAGATGGTAGTGTGAAGGGTAAGGAGTTGAATTGCAGCACAGGAGGGGTTTCCCAAAAGCCATCTATTAGAGAACCTACAACACCATTGAGTTGACTGAGCCCGTAGGCTAGATGGCCTTGTCCCCGAGGACAGGATTTCACAGAACCCTCTGACTCAAGTCTCCAAGACTTACAATTTTGGGTCTTGATTGCTATAATCATCTTCATTATCGACAGCAGGTGCTAACCAACTGGCCCATCAGACTTTGAAGCTCGTGCCATCGCAGTTGATGACGAGTGATCCATAGTCCCAGGTGACTCTGGTGACTGAAGGGCGATCGCCCTACCACATTCCCAACCGCGATGCCTGAAAGAGCTGCCGTAATTTCGGGGCAACTCAGGGCAGAGTAAATCCACCCTTTCAAGTGTAGTCAACCTTGATAAGTTTTGGCTCCGTTCTTAAGCGAGCGAAACGCCAAAAACGGGCAAAAGAACTAATGTTAGGAAAGCGGCATTACCCGCCCCGCTTTCCCTCCGTCTATTCTTTAGAAACCGGGCTTGGAGATGCGTATTTCGCGTTTTTTATCACCCCTCCAAACCCTAAACTCTAAATCATTAATACGATGGAGTCTTCAGTGGGAAGATTGATATGAAGCTTGTTATCCACGGCAAAAATATTGAAATAACCGAGGCCATTCGCGAGTACGTCAACCAAAAGGTTGAAAAAGCAGTGAGTCACTTTCAAAACTTGACCACAGAAGTAGACGTTCATCTGTCTGTGGCCAAAAATCCTCGGAACAATTCTAAACAAACTGCTGAAGTAACCATTTTTGCAAATGGTACCATCATTCGCGCTGAAGAGAGCAGTGAAAATCTATACGCAAGCATCGATTTAGTCGCTGATAAAATCGCTCGCCAATTGCGTAAGTACAAAGAAAAACGTCACGCTCAGAAAGTTCAAGCCCCAGACACCCTGAATGAAGCGCTTCTCGAAGAGCAACCCCTGGTCGAGGACCTGATTGGCGAACGCACCCCCGAACTTCCAGAGCAAGTGGTGCGCACCAAATATTTCGCCATGCCTCCGATGACGGTTCTCGATGCCTTGGAACAACTGCAACTCGTGGATCATGACTTCTATATGTTCCGCAATGCCGACACCGGGGAAATTAATGTGATTTACGAACGCAACCACGGCGGTTACGGCGTTCTGCAACCCCGCAATGGCAATGGTCAAACCAAAAACGGCAAAGCAAACGCTACCGCCAGCAAATCTAACCCAGCCAAAGTTTGACATCCCTTAGCTTGGTTCTGTGATCGGTTGTCAGAACTCTGTCTAGCCCCAAATAAAAAGCGCCCCCAATTTGGAGGCGCTTTTTTTAGTCAAATCTCAGATTAACCATTGATAGAAGGAGCAGTCAAAGCAACCGGAGTCGCTTCACCAGCAGCCAAATCAAGGGGGAAGTTATGAGCATTACGCTCGTGCATCACTTCCATACCCAGGTTAGCCCGGTTAATCACATCAGCCCAGGTATTCACAACACGACCTGTCGAGTCAATGATGGACTGGTTGAAGTTGAATCCATTCAAGTTAAAGGCCATCGTGGA
>NZ_JAMXOT010000467.1 GCF_024220515.1 Oscillatoria sp. HE19RPO | reverse complement strand
TGATCTGTACGAGAGTCCGATAGTTATCCCAGCGTCATCCCAGAGTTATCCTCATGGGGTCCCCGGGTCATCCCCGGGTCATCCCCCGGTTATGCCCCGGGTATCCTGCGAGTATCCTGCAAATATCCTCGGGTTATGCACTCATCATTCCCCTCGCATAAACCGAGCATCACCGGGTCATGACCCGGGCATAATCGACCTATACCCAAAATCTAGCCACGGCTTCAGTTCAATATTCCCGGGGTCTCGAATTAATCCCGTCCTGAGTCAACACAATCAAGTCAGGGGGAAAGGATTATGAACCCAGAATATAGACGCCGATTTCAAGGGACCCCAGAAGACTTTCACCGTTTTGAAGAGGCGATGAAATCTGAAGGGTTAGAAGTCGTTTTAGAGTCGGCTATCCCCGTTGAATCACAAGGGAGTGAGTTCGAGTTTACTGCAATTCAACTCATCACAATTTTGCGATTATCCGAGGCGCTCGCTAAACTATTGCAATGCTCAACAGAAGAAGTGCACGCTACTTTTTTGAGTGCCGCTTGCAATGAAGCCTTATCGCTTTCTCATCATGAGAAATTAGCCATTGTTAATCATTTTTACTCCAAGCGATGAGAATTGACAGTTGCATTTTGATGGGAGATAATCCCTCCATTTGCAATTCTCTACTGTCTTATACTTTTAGCCTGAAACATTTGCAGCGTATTTGTCATGCATTTGTCATACACTCGACTGAAGTAAAATTCTGATGAAAGATTACAACCCTAGAAAAGAATCTCAATTCCCCTGGTTTGTCATCTCGACAGATGATAAGGGTTTAGAAGTGATTCATGCTCAACTTGCTAAAAGAAAAGAATGCGATAATGTTTTGTGCGCTTTCCGTCGCCTCTACCCTAACCGCCAGGGCTATTTCATTCTAATGTAAAACTTGATAGAATAACAGAGTAATCTCACTCTCGGAGTCAGGTCAAGATGTCCCAGCTCGCCATCGTTGAAGTATTTGCCCAGCTAGAGGATTGCCGTCGTCAAGCCGGAAGGCGG
>NZ_JAMXOT010000107.1 GCF_024220515.1 Oscillatoria sp. HE19RPO | reverse complement strand
AATCACCAAGGACCAATCACCAAGGACCACCCACCAAGGACCAATCACCAAGGACCAATCACCAAGGACCAATCACCAAGGACCAATCACCAAGGACCAATCACCAAAGGGAAACGCTGTTTGATAAGATACTGAAACCCTGCACTTTGCAGTCGGCCAGAGAAGAGAACCTTAGAATTAACAGAGATCTATGAAAGTTGGCGATCGCGTCCGGATCACAAAGTCGGTTATCGTTTACCACAGTCCCGAACATCGCAATGAGCCCTATGATGTCAAGGGTCACGAAGGCGAAGTTATAGGAATTGTTACGGAATGGCAGGGGAGACCCGTGAGTGCTAACCTGCCAGTCTACGTTCAATTTGACAAAAAATTTAAAGCCCACTTCCGCGAAGATGAGATAGAAGCCATTGAATAACTGCTCAACTGACTCGGTGTGAACTTCGCTGACTGATTAGCAATTAGCGGTCTTGCTAATTGCTAATTGAAAACATCCCCGGTTATTTTCGCCGGGTAAACCAGCCGAGAATATTAATATCACCCCGCATTTTTTGAACCTCTTTCCTGTGACGTTCTGCGGTTTGATAGTACCAGTGGCAATACCCGTCAAAGGCTTGACGATATTCTAGTTCATGATAAAATTGCCGAGTAACTTGTGCCGATTCTAAATTTTCAGCCACATCTTGGGGAATAGGCGCACTTTGGGGAAACTCGTTAGGAAGCATCATAATTATTTTTACCTAAATCTTTTTGTTATCGCCCCAGGGTTACCGGGTCGGTTTTCAATTCCGGGGACTAGAAACCGAGTTTCGGTTCTAATTGGCTAAAAAAAATGCCTGAATTTTATAAAACAATCCACTTTCTCAAAGCAATCCCGATCCTCTAGGGGATGGGTACTTCATGGGTTAGAAACCGGGTTTCTCTCCAAAATTTTGGCAATTCGTAACTGACTTTGGGGGAGAAACCCGGTTTCTTGTCCCTGGAATCTACAATTGTACCGATACCCTAGGACAACTGCCCTGATTCTAACATCTGCCTTTCCGGAAGAGCATGGGGGCAAATGTCGGAAACTCCTAACAATTGCAACCCTTACAACCAACCTCTGAGGCGATAGATGATTGTGCCAAGATATTCTTTGAGAGATTGGGTGGTTTGTTGGAGGCGATAGGCATCTGGGAGAATATTCAGGGTGACGGATTGCCAAGATTCAGAGAGTTCGTCGAGTTCCTGTTGGGAGACGAGAAAATCCGTGGGTGCAGGAATGGCATCGATGCCTTGACGTTGGAAGATCCGCAGCGATCGGGGCATATGGGTGGCGGAGGTGACGAGTAAGACGCGCTTTTCAATATTTCGTGCTTCTAGGAGTTTGCGGACTTCCACGGCATTCTGATAAGTATTCAGGGAATTGGGTTCCTGGAGAATCGCTGAGTTAGGGACTCCCATTGCCCTGACAATTTGGGCCATGTCTTCTGCTTCTGGAGGGCCGCCACCTTTCCATTCAATGCGACCCCCGGAGAGAATGACGATAGGTGCTTTGCCTTGGTTGTAGAGTTCGGCCCCATACAGGACGCGATCGCCCGCTTCACTGACATCCACCCAGGGACGGGGGTAAATTGCCGGTTTGGTACCGCCGCCTAAGACAACAATTGCCGCTGCATTCGGGAGTTCCCCAGAGGGTAAATGCTGCCATTCCAGGGATTGCGCGATGCCGTTGGCAACCCATCCATTACTGCTCAGGAGTAAGATTACCAATGCCGAGGCGATCGCCGCCGATGCCCATTTGGGTCGTTTCCATAGGGTTACTAATGCCACCAACATCAATAAGCAACTGAGTCCGAGGGGGTAAATGAAGATGGGAAGCAGCTTGGAAAGAAATAAAAACATTCTAGTCAAACCAACAGGTCAAGCGGGAACTCTTAGAATAGGGTAGCATCGACTGCCTCTACCATTCTGAGTCAGGGAGTGCGACTGAACCCCTTTTGCGGTTCTCAGGCGACTGTCCTGAATCGAGGCAGGGGTTCTTCGGCATCAAAACTAATGGAGAGGCGATCGGCAAGCTGTCTTTTGGTTCTGCTATACCCGGGTTAATCTCTAAAAGCGCCTTGCCGGTAAGTCTACCGGGGGAGGTCCCGCAGCGATCGCCTGCCTTGATCGGATCGATTCATGACCCCAGGTAGGTCCATATCAATCGACCTCATCCCTAGAGTAATGGTTCATCTATTTCCCTTTATTTTTATTCTTCGTTCAAAAAAAGATGAAGTTACAAACAAAATTGGTTTCCAGTTTTTTGGGGTTAACCGCCGTTGTTTCTCTCCTGGGCATTAATCATGTCAGCTTTAATCAGAAAATCAATAGAAAACTTGAGAATATTTCTACTCTAAAAGTCCCCAAAATTGTGGCTTTAGAGGAAATTAAAGTTACTTCTTTGCGGATGATCACTGAAGTCACCTCCTACGCGCTATTCCAATCAGAACTAGAGGGGTTGGGTGAAAACCCGACCACTGCCCCACCTAGTTTCGTAGAAGGAGAGCCCGGGGAATATCAAGAAGCCTTTGAAACCCTACAAATATGGCTGGTTCAATTAGACCAGGTAACCCCCAACAGTGGAGAAGAGCGAGAGTTCCTAGAAGAAGTGACGCAACTCACGCAAGAAATTGACCAAGTTGCTCAAAAAATTATTAAATTAAAATCTCAAGACGCCAATGCTTCTTCAATTTTTAGATTATATCAAGAACTAGAAGAATTAGAATATGTTTTTGTTGAAAAACTCAGGGGTAAAACTTCTCAGTCTATTTATGAACTGCAGCAAGAAAAGAAAACAATTATCAGTCAGACCCGTCAAGCTAATTTTGTCAATTTAATTTTAATTATTTTAAGCGCGCTTCTAGCCATTAGCTTGGGACTCCTCCTCGCCGAGAATATTGCTAAACCGATTATTAAACTCAAAAATGCGGCCATCGCCATTGGACAAGGTAAATTAGATGTCCGGGTTCAGATCAACAGTCGGAGCGAAATTGGCATTTTAGCCGATGCCTTTAATAATATGGCAGAGGAACTTACCAAAAAAACGGTGTCCAAGCATTATGTTGATAATATTTTTAAATCTCTCCTTGATGCTTTAATTGTCTTAAACCCTGATGGCACAATTCGGGACTTTAATTTTGCCACTTTATTTTTGCTTGGCTATGAAGACGATACCGAATTGTTAGGGAGGTCTATTAGCACCCTTTTAAAAGACCAAATTACCTATGACGAATTGGCGACACAAGCCGGAATCGCCAATAGCTTAATCGGTCGTCGGGAAGTGGAGTTTTTGAGCAAAGATGGGCAGACTATCCCGGTTTATTTTTCCGCCTCGGTGATGCGAGAAGAAGGGGGCTCTATTCAGGCAGTCGTCTGTTTAGCTCAGGATATTCGAGAACGAAAACGTGCCGAAGCGGCTCTGAAAGAAAGTGAACATCGTTATCATACCTTAGCATCGATTTCCCCGGTGGGCATCTTCCGGATGAATCAAAAAGGTCAGTTTTTGTACTTGAATGACCGCTTATCTCAAATTACCGGACTCACGGAAAACCAAGCGAAAACCGGAGATTGGTTTGAGGCAATTCATCCGAGCGATCGCAGTCGGGTGTTCCAGGAATGGAATCAGGCTGTAAAAGAACAATTACCCTTCCAATCTGAGTTTAGGTTTTTACATGAAAATGGCACCGAACGATGGGTTTGGGGCCAAGCAGTCTGCCAAAGCGACAAAGACTGCAACGGGATTGATTATGTAGGAACCATTGCCGATATCACCGAACGCAAGCGCATGGAGGAGGCGCTACAACAAGCTAATGACGAATTAGAAACTCGGGTCCAAAATCGAACCTTCGAGTTAAGGCAAGCCTTAGAACAATTGCAACGGGAATCCCTGGAACGGCAGTTAGTTGCCGAGGCATTACATCAAAGTCAAGAACGGCTCAATGGGATATTACAGTCCATCGATGATGTCGTCTGGTCCGTTTCCGGAACTACCTTAGAAATCCTCTATTTAAGTCCGGCAGTGGAAACAATATATCACAGACCTTCCTCAGTCTTTTTTGAAAACTTTAATCTCTGGCAGGACGTGATTTATCCCAAGGATCGCTCAGTGGTCGATCTATCCTTTAAAACTATCCTGGAAACCGGCAGTACAGATTTGGAATATCGGATTGTGAGACCCTCGGGAGAGGTGCGATGGTTGCGGCAACGCACCCGGTTAGTGCGCGATGCCCAGGGGAACCCCCTGCGGATCGATGGGATCGCCAGCGATATCACCGATCGCAAACAAGCTGAGGCCCAATTACGCAAATCGGAATTACGCTATCGGAAACTCGCCAAACAAGAAGCCTTAATTAACCGACTCACGGACCAAATCCGGAACTCCTTAGAAATTGATACGATTCTGGAAACTGCCGTGAGTGAAATCCGGTCCTTGTTGCAGGTCGATCGCTGTTTGTTTATCTGGTATCGTCCGCAAGGGTTGGGAAACCCCAACGCTTCTCACAATGGGGCAATTCCGACTCTGTCCCCTTGCTGGGAAGTGGTCAAAGAATCGCACACCCCAGACTTAACCAGCCTTTTAGGGTACTATCCCACGGATCCCCAGAGTGGCCTAATGACTCAACTCTTGAATCGGGAAACCATTAAGGTAGATGATGTGAGCCAGACCCAGAATTCCGACTACCAAAACTTACAAGCGGCATGGGGTTATCAAGCCTTTGTGGCGTTACCGATTCAAACCCTGAATGGGGAAATCGGCTTAGTTAGTTGTGGTCACTGTCAGGGTCCTCGGCGATGGACCGAGCGCGAATTGTTACTCCTCAAAGCGATCGCCAATCAAGTCGCGATCGCCATTTCCCAAGCTGAACTCTACACCCGCGCCACCGACTCCGCCCGCCATGCCCGAGAAAAAGCCCAACAACTCCAACAAACCTTACGAGAACTGCAAAAAACCCAAACCCAACTCATCCAAACTGAAAAAATGTCCAGCCTCGGGCAAATGGTCGCCGGAGTCGCCCACGAAATCAATAATCCCGTTAGCTTCATCTATGGCAATATCGAACCCGCTAACGAATACATCCACAACTTACTTCATTTATTAGACTTATATCAAACCCACTATGCAGAACCCGTCCCTGAAATTCAAGAAGTCATCGAAGACATTGACTTAGAATTTATCATTGATGACCTTCCCAAACTGTTATCCTCCATGAAAGTTGGAGCTAACCGCATCCGCGAAATTGTCCTGTCTTTGAGAAACTTCTCCCGCTTAGATGAATCTCAAATGAAATCGGTTAACCTTCATGAAGGCATCGATAGCACTCTCTTAATTTTACAAAATCGCCTCAAAGCTAAACCGGGACGGACGGAAATTAAAATTATTAAAGACTACGATAATTTGCCTCTAGTTGAATGCTATGGCGGCGAACTGAATCAAGTTTTTATGAATCTCATTAGTAATGCGATCGATGCCTTAGAACGACCCCTACAAAAAAACAACTCAAAACAAAATACAGCCCTTGTACCCAGCGTCACCCAGACCGAAGTCGATCCAGCCATAGCCCCCCCAAATTATGCCCCTTACATCCGAATTCAAACCACCCGCCCGGGGAAAAACCAAATTGAAATCAGAATTTCCGACAACGGCACCGGCATGACAGAGCAAGTCAAACAGCGCATCTTTGACCCATTTTTCACCACCAAACCCGTCGGTGCCGGAACCGGATTAGGCTTATCCATCAGCTATCAAATCATTGTTGAAAAACATCGCGGAAAACTCGAATGCTTTTCCATCCCCGGAAAGGGAACGGAATTTTTGATTTCCCTCCCCATTCATCCCGAATAAATGGAGAAAGTTCAGCATTCCATCCCCCGTGAATTCACGCTGCACCCTCTCATTCCGATTCTCCCAAATTGACAGATATCGAGACAAAGGGATGAATGAGCAGGGTTACGCTTGCACGAAAGTAAGAGTTGAATTATGATAATAATAATTGAAAGTAGAGAGATTGAAAATGGATTTAGAGTTTCAAAAACCCAGTCCCAACAGTCCCTACCGCCAGGGAAATATTGCCAAGATTCAGCGAATCATTACCTTGATGATCGCGGTTGGGATGACCCTAGGCTGTACCCAACCCTTGCGATCGGCACAGACAGAAGTCACTTCCACAGCCTCCGTAGTTTCTACCGACTCAGAATTATTCCCAGTTTCAGAAGATATCCCGATTTCCCCCGATTCCATCTCTTCCGTCCCCTCCCCTGACGAAACCCAGGTAGCACAAACCGAAGGCGAAATGATGCGCTTTGAAGCACTCGAAACCGCAATCATTGATGAAAATTTCACCCCCCTCACCAGTTATTGCCGCATGGGACAATGCATCGAGACTTACTACACTTTTACCTACTTGGATCAAGAAATAAACGGTGAGCGACTCTACGAAACTGAAGTCATAACCCATAAAGTCCCAATGGGTGAAACCTTGGGTCGATGGATATTACCAGATGCTCCCACCCAAGTTTTATGTTCAAAACAACGCCCAATGGTGGTGTTTTCCGATGGGAATAACTACAGCATTAACAACCTCAGTCCAGGTACTGAACCCGGTGGTGTGTTCATGGAATCAGATGCCCTATACTGGGCAATTTGTCACGATATTAACATCACAGAATATTCTAACAATCAGTTCAGACGTGACAAGGCTCTGGAGTTAGGGTATAGCCTCGACTTGACCCCCTCCCAAACGAACCAACCTTTCCTTAACTTGATGGATAATTAATCCCGCATCACCAGAACCCTCAAGTTTTGCCCCGAGCCCGCTATTCTTTAATTGCGGCAATTGATAAATTGCCCTGACTGCTCAAATTTAAACTCTCAAATTTGGAGAACTTACAGCCGACTCATTAACCAGAAAGAGTGAGAAAAATGATGACCAAAACATTAAAATATGGAATTACCATTTTTATCGGATTGGTGTTGGGCGCAGTTGCCGGATTAAGTGGGGCAAAAAACCCTTCTTCCAGTCTTCCTTCATCGGATTTGCCCTCTTCTTACCTGGCTCAATCCGTTGAAAGGGGTCTGTTGACGACAACTCAAGGGTCTCAAATTAATATTCGGAGTGGTCCAGGCATAGAATATAATTCTCTGCACTATGGGATAGTCGGCGATCGCGTAGAAATTTTAGACTCACAACGGGAAAATACTTCCGATATTTACAGCCGTCGCTGGCATCGAGTTCGCTTTGTTGAATCTGGCGCAGTCGGTTGGGTCCGAGGGGATTTACTCCTTCAAACCCCCGACTCCGTGAGTAATGCTTGCCATCAAAGTTTGACCGAGGTAAAAAATAACATCAACAACGTCAGAAATGCTTTTTTATACGGAATAATTGTCGAAAATAACTCCTTGTCTCCTGTCCGAGGGAAACCGAATGAACTGGTCCTGGTTGTGGGTGGACCCGGAGAAGATTCGATTCTCTCTTCAAGTGAGTTAATGCAAACTATCAGTGAACAGTTAATTCAGCATTGTGGAACAATAAGTTCGGTCAAAATCGCCTCGAACAACTCCGGATGGCATCACGTTTTTGGCTTGATTAATGATCGGGTTCAACCCTTTGAGTGCGTTGATACTGGACCGGGTAATCAACTGCGCTGGGGCCAATATTATTGTGGGCTTTGAATCTTGCTTAAGTGGACAATTCTATCGCCCATTGTTTCCTATAGCGGTTCCCACAGTTATGAGGTACGTTTTTGGAGTGCGAGCATCTTGCTCGCTATTAAAGGAGTGCGAGCATCTTGCTCACACTCCTTTAAGTGTCTGTACCGCATAAGTCCGTGAACCGCTATAGTTCATCTTGCCCGTCAAACGCTTGACCTCATCGGCCATTTTTTCCGGTTCCCCTGAAAGCGGATTGGCAGCTTTTGTTGCTGCGATCGCTTTCTGAACAAAGTTGGTTAATTCCAGGGTGCGATCGCCTTCTCCCGAGACCCCTCCCTGATACCGCCCATCATCATCCCACTGCGCCGCATTTACTAAGGGAACTCCAAAAAATAAAATCTCCAAAACGTTCGTTGGTAGTGACGGATCAACGGAGTAGCCTTCTCAATGTAGGGGCGC
>NZ_JAMXOT010000106.1 GCF_024220515.1 Oscillatoria sp. HE19RPO | reverse complement strand
CAACAAATAAATCATCCTTGCTTTGATGCGATCGCACCTAACAAGGCTCTTTTAGCCCGCGCAGGCACCGCTTTGTCCGTGTAGCTCCAGGCTTGAGCCTGCGGGTTTTTTGAAGGTTTTATTTTTTGGAGTTCCCTTACAGAATTCTCTTCCCGATCGGGAATTAGGAATATTAACCGGGCAAGACCACCCCACCTCAACCATTCAAATCCAGGCAATTTTGAATCAAAAGCAGGCGATCGCCGGAGTCTTTTCCCGGCAGCTTCTCTCTACAGAGAGACGACAGAAATCCCCGATCTAGACTAAAGTAACCCTCTAGGGGTAAATGCAAGTTTTTAAAAATGTTCTACCCCCCAGGAATCGGGAAAAATCTACAGAGCCACCCGTTTTCCTGTTGACGTTAAATACAAAATTCAAATCATCCACCCCCATGACCCAACCGGCATCTCCGGGTATCGGTTTCGAGGATGTCCTGGGAGATCCGTTTAGTAAAGAAGAAGCCGATCGCCTCCTGCAAACCGAAGCGGGACGAGTTTATCTCTCTGTGGTATCTCAGGTGGAACAGATGCCTTCTTGACAATGGGAGGATGATGTAGCTACAACTTTAAAGTTGGCTTAAGTATATTTGCTCAAAATCAGCCAAATGGCTGATTTCTATTGAGTCGTTTGGCTGATTTGAACATAAAATTACCGGGTAGACAATAAATATTTAAGTGATTTCACTTAAGCGAGCCTGATGTTAGAAAAGTGCAGGGGAGCATTGGTTTACTCTGTCAACGGCTTGCTGGTGAAAAACCGGAGAAAAAGAGAATCAATATGGGAAGCATCTGCCACATAATTCACTTAAAAAACAGGGAAGCAGGAAATAAAAAAATCTATCCTGGGATAGAGATTAGACTTGAAAAACCTCAAAACATAGAGTATCTCTGGTCCCCATTGAGAGGGGATAAAACAGATGGAGTGATTGACACGAATGAGTCTCACCCCATCCGGGTCAGCAATCGAGGGCGAACTAAAACCGGAAAATTTTTGACAATGGAGTGCGGCTGGTATCGATGCCGCAGTATCTAATTGAAATTGATAAAAATCTGGGAGAAATCTGCACTTTTTCCTATTTTATGGTATAGGAAGAAAAATCTTTGGAGCAGGTCCCAAAGGGTCTGCTCGGGTCCTTTGGGGACTCTAGTGAGGAGAAAACCTCCAGGTTTAAGCCCAAGCAATCCTCCTACCAAAACCGGAGGTTAATATCCCTGATTGCTCTTGCCCATGATGGGTTAAACCCCATATCTAAAAATGACCAAGTTGACATATAGTACAGCGAGTTAGCAAATTTTTATGAAAACTTGCTAACTCGCTGTACTATAACAACTTAAAGGTTTTATTGCCAATTTCCGCAAGGTTGAAGCCCGGATACAAAGCAATTTTTACGTGCGAAAATTTCCCCTGTTTTATAGACTAATGAAATCAGAAGAGTTTCGGATCAGCTAATGCTAACAGTCAACTTTGCACATTTCCGATTGAATCTGGCCCCGTTTTTGCTGCCCATCCAGCTATATTTTGCGCCTGGACTACCTGGGCCGGATATTCACGCGATGTCAGTCCCTGTGACCAGACCATACGAGGAGCGTCCAACTACAGAGGCGAATTCCGATTGTAAGGAGAACGATCAGAAAGAATGCGATCATCATCGGGGCAGTCGGGAAGAGCGTTCGGAACGCTAGTTTTTCAAGAGGTAAGGCTCATACGGAATCCGGTTGTCAAAGGTCTGTAAAAACCCGCAGGCTGTTCTATGAGCGTTCCGCTAGGAAAGCCCAGGGCACTTGCGGACGAAGCGGTGCCTGCGCGGGCTAAAAGCGAAAACCGACTTTTAACAACCGGATTTGGTATCAGAGGGTGATGGGGAACATCAAAGCGATCGCTTCATGAGGCAGCGGGTCACAAACTGTGACCCGCCAGTTCACCTCAGATAAGTGAGACTCAACCCCGAACAATCTGCTCGATTTTCTGAGCTTGCACCGGCAAGGCAGCGGTAAAGACTTCCCGACCCTCTTGGGTAACCATGACATCATCCTCAATGCGGATGCCTCGGACATCGTGAAACTGGGCTAATTTATCCCAGTTAACGACCTCATTATATTGCTCACGCCGTTGGGGGTCGTTTAAAATAGCGGGGACTTGATAAAATCCAGGCTCAATGGTGACTAGCATTCCCGGTTGCAGAGTCCGGTTCAGACGCAGGTAACATAATCCAAAGCGATCGCTGCGATCGCGACCTTCCTGATATCCGGCAATATCTCCCAAATCTTCCATATCATGAACATCCAATCCCAGGAGATGTCCCACCCCATGCGGAAAAAATAAAGCATGGGCGTCCATTTCCACCAAATCCTCGGGATTGCCACGCAGAATTCCTAACTCCACCAATCCTTCAGCGATCGCCACCGCTGCCACTTGATGAATGTCCCTATATTCAACCCCAGGACCCACCTGCTCAATGCAGCGGTCATGGGCCGCCAAAACCACATCATAGAGATCCCGTTGGGTGGGGGAAAACTGCCCCGAAACCGGCCAGGTGCGGGTGACATCTGCGGCCCAACCTGTGCCTGTTTCTGCACCCACATCCACTAATAGCAAATCTCCTGGCTGTAACAGGTTATGGTAATGCTGATTATGCAAGACTTGGCCTTCAACCGTGACAATACTGTTATAAGCACAGGTAAAATTCTGGGCCATAATCGCCCCTTCCATTGCACCCCGGACCATTGCTTCGGTTTGAGCGCGTCGAGTGGACATCATTCCCACCAGATGCGCCTGGACAGTACAGGCAGCCGCTTGTAACAGTTCACGAATGGCGGATTCATCGTGGATTAGCCGTAATTGAGCGATCGCCCGGGCCAATTCCCGATCGCGAGCAACCGTGGGATACCCTTGATCCGTAAACAATCCCACCGGGCGATCTAGGATATCCAACTGTTCCATCCGCGTCTTCAAATCTGTTGCCGCAACGGTTGCAGCATTTTGGCTACGAGATTTTAACTCCGAGAGGGGAAATGCCTCATCTGCGGCGATCTCCTCAGCAACCTGCGATCTAGTTGGCATTTCTCCATGCCAAAGGGTACTACCGGGATGGGGATCATCCATAAACAGTTCCAATCTGCCCCCTTCCAGACGAATTGCTGCATTTTCTAGGGAGACTCCGGCAAAATATAAGAAATGACTACTGGGGCGAAAGGGGTAGACATTGGCGGGAAAATTGCGGGAACAGGGACTTCCCGACCACAAAATCACGGGAAAAGCAACTTCATTTGCCAGCTTTTGGCGGCGCTGATGTAGGGCCGTTGTCAGGGAGGTTGCAGGAGTGGACATTTGCATGAGGGATAATTGCGCTTTGCGATCAATCTGGGTTTGATCATCCATCATAGGGAGATTTCAAACCAAAGTCCCCCTAAGCTCATTCTCTTAGTTCAACGTCCCGACTTCAGTCGTTCCCCTCTTCGTTCAACGTCCCGACTTCAGTCGTTCCCCTCTTCGTTCAACGTCCCGACTTCAGTCGTTCCCCTCTTCGTTCAACGTCCCGACTTCAGTCGTTATCCTCTTCGTTCAACGTCCCGACTTCAGTCGTTATCCCCCGTTCAACGTCCCGACTTCAGTCGTTATCCCCCGTTCAACGTCCCGACTTCAGTCGTTATCCCCCGTTCAACGTCCCGACTTCAGTCGTTTCTTCCGGTGTCGCGATCATCAGGAGGGGTTTAAACTTTCGATCCTGGTGGCGATCGCTGCCAAATCTCTACTACAAACGAAGAGTACGACTGAAGTCGTTACTACAAACGAAGAGTACGACTGAAGTCGTTACTACGAACTAAGAGTACGACAGCAAGTCGTTACTACGAACTTGGAGTACGACAGCAAGTCGTTACTACGAACTTGGAGAACGACAGCAAGTCGTTACTACAAACGAGGAGAACGACTGAAGTCGTTACTACAAACAAAGAGAACGACTGAAGTCGGGACGTTGAACATGGAGAACGGTTACCCTAGTTAAATGAGGAGTATTTATCCCATCCAACCCATGAATGCATCTAAATCGGGGTCAGTGCGCCCCTTCAAACCGAGTAACTGGCCGATCGCCCAATTACCTGGGGTCAGTTCCCAGGACCAAAATCTCCTGGAAAATGGCGGGATTACTACCACCCGGGAACTGTTGCGTCGGGGGAAAACATCTGAGCAACGACAGGCGATCGCCAAGGAATTAGGCATCCATCTTCAATATGTGAATAAATGGGTGGCAATGGCTGAATTGGCCTCAATTCCAACAGTCGGCTGTGAATATTGTGGATTATTGCTCCACGCCGGAATTGCCTCGATCGCCCAACTGGCGGACTTACCCATCCACCGATTACACCAACAACTTTTAAGGGTCCAAGTGGCCAATCTCCAACGCCGGGACCTTTGTCCCTCTGTGGATGAAGTGACGCGATGGATTCAACAGGCGCGGACCCTTGTGAAGGGATGAAGGATGAAGGATGAGGGATGAAGGATGAAGGATTACTCGTTTTGGGGTGGCGCTAAGACTCCATGTAGGAAAATATCCGCCAATCCTTCTGCCATTTCCTGCATCGCTTTGGGAGAAGAATCATTTTCCAGGAGGGTTTGTTGGCTGAAACCTGCTACAGCAAACATTCCCAGAAACACATGAGCCACTAGGCGAGGATTCATGGGACGATAAATGCCGCGTTCCATTGCAGTTTCAAAGAATGCCTCAGCGACATCGGTCATTTTGGAAATCACCTCGGCTTGAATGCGATCGCGTAACTCCGGGTGAAACTGAGCCTCCAGGAAGCAAACCCGCATTAAATCCGCATTCTTGTGAATATTCAACATCCGCCTGCGCATCACTTGCGCCACCGCCTGATAACTGCCCATTTCGCTGAGTTCCGTGAGCAGATCCGTGAGGATTTCAATCCATCCCTGGGTTGCCAACTCCACCAAAATTGCTTTTTTATTGGCAAAATGACGGAATAGGGTTCCTTCAGCTACACTGGCCGCTTGAGCGAGGTCCTTGGTGGTGGTGCCGTTGTAACCCTTTTGGGCAAATAACCGCTGCGCCGCATTTAAAATCCGCGTGCGCGTATCGATTTCAGCAGGTTGGGAGCGAGTAAATATATTCATCGTTAATAGTAGAAAATAGTGCTGTGGGAAATCACATCAATAGCGTTTTTTTCTAACCCAGGAGGACTCAACGAACCCGAATCAAACAGAGGAATAACCGCCCTTGCATCACTTAAAATGGCTGACCCTCAATGGAGGGGTCACTTCCAGACTGATGAATCAAAATCACCGCTTTTTTTTATTGGCTATGTCAATCTCTAGGTTTCGGATGGCGATCGCAAAATGGGGAAAACCCCGCTGGACTGGGAACTGGTCCCACTCCCGACACTTCATGATCGCCCTTTTGGTCACGCTTCTCCTCTGGTCCGGGATTTCATCAAACCCGGCACTGGGACGAGAGCAAGTTTCCCCCGCTACAACTCAGTCAATCCAGCCTTACTTAGACCGGGTTGCCGAGAAAGTTAGCGAGTTTACCCTCGATAATGGACTCAAGTTTATCGTTTTAGAACGACATACCGCCCCGGTTGTTTCATTTCTAACATACGCCGATGTGGGCGGTGCAAACGAACCGGAAGGCAAAACCGGCGTTGCCCACTTTTTAGAGCATTTAGCCTTTAAAGGGACTCAGCGGATTGGGACCCGAAACTATCAAGCTGAAAAAGAGCTCCTCGAACAACTCGATCGCCTCTCTGCTCAAATTCGAACCGCCACCGCCGCTGGAAAAACTGCCGAAGCTCAACGGTTACAAACTGAATTTGAGAAAACCGAGGCTGCTGCCGCTGAGTTAGTGGTCCAGAACGAATTGGGTCAAATTGTCGAACAATCCGGAGGTGTTGGACTCAATGCTACCACGTCTGCTGATGCCACTCGCTATTTCTACAGCTTTCCTTCTAATAAGGTAGAACTCTGGATGTCCCTAGAGTCTGAGCGTTTCCTCGAACCCGTCTTTCGCGAATTTTATCGCGAAAAGCAGGTGATTCTCGAAGAGAGAAGAATGCGCACGGATAACTCCCCCATTGGCAAAATGATTGAGGAATTTCTCCAGACTGCCTTTGTGGAGCATCCCTATCGCCAACCTGTGATTGGCTATCCCGAGGATTTAGTCAATCTCCGACGTGAGGATGTCCAGGAGTTTTTTGAGACTTATTACGTTCCCAACAATTTGACCATCGCTGTTGTTGGAGATGTGGACCCGGAGAATGTCCGGCAATTGGCGCAGACTTATTTTGGGCGCTACAAAGCGGGTCCGACACCGCCAAAGGTGGACACAACTGAGCCTCCCCAAACGGAACCCAGACAGGTTGTCGTCCGGTTTCCCTCTGAACCTTGGTATTTAGAAGGATATCACCGTCCCGGTATCGATCATCCCGATAATGTTGTCTATGAATTGATTGCTCAAATTCTCAGTTCCGGTCGGACTTCTCGCCTCTACAAATCCCTCGTAGAAGAACAGCAAGTTGCCTTGACTGCTCAGGGTTTGAATGGATTCCCCGGAGAAAAGTATGAGAATTTAATGCTGTTTTATGGCCTGACTGCGCCAGGTCATACGGTGGAAGAAGTGGCGGCTGGATTGCAAGAACAAATCAATCTGCTGACGGTGGAGGAAGTGTCCACAGAGGAGTTAGAGCGGGTTAAAACCCAAGCCCGAGCCGGAGTGTTGCGATCGCTGGCTTCTAATCAAGGCATGGCCAGTTTGTTGGTGGAATATCAAGTTAAAACCGGCGATTGGCGCAACTTATTTCAAGAATTAGAGCAAATTGCTGCGGTGACGCCGAAAGACATTCTGCGCGTCTCTCGTGCCACATTCCGTCCCGAAAATCGGACCGTGGGACTGCTGCTGCCAGAGGAAGAATCGTAATGAGTCAGAGAATGGTTACATCTAAGAATAGACCCCGAAAATATTGGATTGTGCTGTTGGTTTTGCCGCTAATGTGGTTGCTGTTTAATGCGGTGAGTGTCACGGCACAATCGGCGCAACATTATACCGATTTGGAGTTTGGACCGCCTCCGGAAATTGTGTTACCCCCATTTGAGCGCTTTGAGCTAGAGAATGGCATGGTGGTGTATTTGATGCAGGACCGGGAACTGCCGTTAGTCTCGGGGACTGCTTTAATTCGCACCGGCGATCGCTGGGAACCTGCTCCTGAAACTGGACTGGGACAAATTCTCGGTCAAGTCTTACGCACCGGGGGAACCACGTTACATTCCCCGAATGAATTAAATGAGTTGCTGGAACGTCGCGCTGCTTCTGTGGAAACGAGCGTCGATACTACTTCGGCATCGGTTAGTTTTAATGCCTTAAGTCAGGATTTGGATGAGGTGTTTGGACTGTTTGCGGAAGTGCTCAGAACTCCGGCATTTGCTCCGGAGCAAATTGAGTTAGCGAAAAGCCAACAAGCTGGGGGGATCGCCCGTCGGAATGATTCCCCCAGTGCGATCGCCTCTCGGGAATTCCAAAAGCTGATTTATGGGGAAAATAGCCCCTATGCTCGGACGATTGAATATGAAACCCTGGGCAATATTTCTCGGTCCGATGTGGTCGAATTTTACCAGCGCTATTTCCATCCCAATAACATCATTTTGGGCATTGTCGGCGATTTTGAAACCGCTGAAATGCGAGGGTTAATTGAGCAGGAATTTGGCGACTGGAAACCCGACAAAACCCTGAGTCAAAATATACCGGATTTATCCCCAACTGCTCAAGCTCAAAAAGGGGGAGTCTTTTTGGTTGAACGCCCTCAACTAACCCAAAGTACGATTCAAATTGGTCATTTGGGTGGGGAGTTAGATAATCCAGATTATCCGGCGTTGTCGGTTTTGAATGGGGTACTGAATGGATTTGGCGGACGGTTATTTAATCAGGTGCGATCGCGCGAAGGATTAGCCTATTCTGTCTATGGCGTCTGGAGTCCCCGCTATGATTATCCAGGGATGTTTATCGCCGGGGGTCAAACGCGATCGGAGGCAACGGTGCCGTTTATCCAGTCTGTCTTTCGCGAAATCGAACGGATTCGCACCGAACCGATTACCCCTGAAGAGTTACAGTATGCTAAAGATACCACTCTCAATTCCTTCATCTTCAATTTCGCCGACCCGAGTCAAACCCTCTCTCGGTTAATGCGATATGAATATTATGGATATCCCGAGGATTTTATCTTCCAATATCGACGCGGAGTCGAAGAAACCACCATTGAAGATGTGCAGCGCGTGGCACAGAAATACTTAAACCCGGATCAGTTAGTCACCTTAGTGGTAGGGAATCCGATGGAGATTAACCCTCCCTTAAGTAGTCTCACACCCGATAGCACGGTAACTTCAATTGACATTAGCATTCCCGAACCATCGAGAAGTTAGTCCGTGATTGTTGTAGGGTGGGCAATGCCCACCCTCTTTATTTGGAAAAAACCCTGACGCAGACGCAAGTTAGGGCTTAAAGTATAACTGAGAAATGATCCAAAATTTGGTTTAAAAAAATTGGTTGTGCTCAAGCCCGGTTGTCAGACATGACTAGCGAAGCCGATCGCGCTCCGCACCCTTTATCCTAAAGTTAGACGGATTTGATGTAATTTTGTACGGCTGTTCTCCCTGGTGCGATCGCCAGTGGCGTTAAAAGCTCCAGTTAAAGACGTAGCCGAGACTTTACTAAAGTTCATATATCCTGTTTTTTGCCTGCGTGATTATACTTAAACTGACTAGACTTTACAAAAAGTTTATATAAAATTTCAATAAATTCACGGTTGCATTTTAAAGCTTTGTTTAAACCGGGCTTTCGTCATTAAAAACTTGCCAAAATGGCAGGGTTGGTGTGAGTGTTCGAGCTAGGGTGGAATCAATCAACATGGCGTGACAGGAGGGAAATAAGTGATGTTCAACCCAAAAAATGAAAAGATTAACCAAAGATTTAAACCCGGACTCACAAAGCGCTGGCTGTTGGCGATCGCACCTTTTCTAGCCACAACTGCGATCGGAACTGCCCCGGCTGTGGGTGCAACGTTTGCCTTTTCCGAAGCATCAGCGTTCTTGGATGGCTTTAGTCATAACCCTTACTCAGCTTCTACCTTCGTCAAAACCCAAACCTTAACTACGACCATTTACGGTTCTAACTGGAATTCCACCGGCAATGACTCCTCCACTGTGAGTATAGACTATGGAACGGGTTCGGTTTTTTCCCAATCCCTAGCAGATGCCTTATTTTTAACTGAATTTTCTGCCTTTGGATACAATAACACTGTCAGCCAAGCGGGTGGTACAGGTCAGGAGTATCGAGGAATCGCACAAAGTGAAGCCAAATTAGTCGGAAACTTTTTTGTTAATCCCGCTGAAACCTTCTCATTTAATTTTGATACTTCATTTAACCTGTTCGCTGGAATTGATAATCCCGAAGGTGAGCGTTCCACGGCCTCGGCCAACATCTCTTTCCTGTTGTTAGGCAGCAACGAGGCAGACTTTACCAATGCCAGTATCTTAGACTCTTTCTCAGTATCCGGTCATTTAGATACTGGAGCCTATGAGGGGGGAATGCCGTTTTATTTTGAAAAGACTGACTCTTTCCATTTCTATGATGCGAATGCTTTTGCAATCTACGATCAACCCGGACTGAATCACGAAGAGGGCAGCTTGTTTGTAACGGGTGGATTTCAGCGCAGTTTCGATCGCCCCCTGCATCTTTCGTTACTGGAAGTCAAAAATACCGAGGTCACGGTCAAAGCGCCGGAACCTTCAATTCTTTTGGCTCTAATCGTCTTCGGTGGGTTGACGGGGCCTATTTTCAAAAGAAGAAGTCAAAAAATCAAAGAATAGAAGAGATAGAAGAGATAGAATCATTAAGGTCTTTAAGATTTAGCATTTTCATCTTTTAATATCGCCCAACAATATCCTCTTCTAACAGCCCTAAGTTATCAGACTACTAAACTAACTCTTAGTAGTCATTTCTGCTTGCAAAAATTTTAGTTAAAGAGAGATTAATCATTTGAATGCAATCAAATCTAAACAGCAAAAATTTACCTGTCAAAATGGCAACATGGTGGGCTGACTGTACTTTAAAATCTTAATCAAGAAAGCATTAAAGAATAATTTTTGGAGGTCAATATGGAACGGTTTCAAAACTCTTTTTTTGATAACAATATTATTGATGACCGGGTAGATCGGGACATTCCCAACTTCGATGATGTCCTCAGCACAACTGCACCGACGCTCATCAACGGAACATCAGAGGATGATGTCATTGATGTATCAACCCTTCCCGGTGCAGACAATAACGATTATAGAATCTTCGGTCAAGGAGGCAATAATTACATCATAGGTGCCGGTGGCGACGACTACATCCAGGGCGGTAGTGACAATGATACCTTAGAAGGCAGAGCCGGAGACGATCGCCTCTTTGGTAGTAGAGGTAATAATCTGCTCTTGGGTGGACCGGGGGACGATGTTTTAACCGGCAGTACCGGGAATGACACCTTAATCGCCGGTTCAGGTGAGGACATCCTCATCGCTGGCAGCGGCGATGATGTGCTTCAAGGTGGACTGGGAAATAACAGATTATTGACCGGCGCAGGGGATGATGTTGCCTTCGGACAACAGGGTGATGATACAATTATTGCCAGCTCTGGGGAGAATGTCCTAGTAGGAATTCAGGGCAATGATTACATCAGGGGAGGTAGTGGTAACGACATTATCTATGGGGATGATCGCAACTTTGCTGGGGTCCCCGGTGGCAATAACACCCTCTATGGCGCAGAGGGGAATGATACCATTCAAGCCAGCTTTAGCGATACCATACTATACGGCGGCAATAGCTCTATTAATGGCGGGGGCGGCAATGACCTGATCCAAGGTCAAGCTGGTAATGATACCGCGATCGGGGATATCGGCAATGATACCATCATTGGTGGCCTGGGCAATGATGTCATCCAGGGTGCTGGCGCTACAGGAGGACTCTTTGAGATAGATTGGTTAACCGGCGACCTCTCCGGGTTGCCACCGAGTCACCCCTGGGCCGGGAATAACACATTTATCCTGGGAAATCAGGAGACTGTCTTCTACAGTACCGGCGGCCAGTCTGATCTGGCTATCATTACTGATTTTAATCCCGGCAAGGATAAACTCCAGATTAACGGCAGCGCACCCGCCGGTTATTCCTTTGACTTATCCCCCGGAGGAAGTACCTTAATTTCGTTTAATGATGACCTGATTGCTCTCTTGGTTGGGGTCACCCCTCAAGAGGTTTTGGCGGAAGACTCGTTTGTGTTTGTTTAGGGATTTGATTTCCACAGGATTTACGAATTTTTGGAGAGCAAACCCCTTTAGGTTGAGGCGATTCGCGCGCTCGCATCAACCTAAAGGGCTGAATGTTACAGATGACGTAAATCCTGTTCCCGAAAAAAAGTTCGGCATTCAAATGCAAGGACAGGGCAATGCCCTGTCCTTACGGTATTAAAGAGAATATTTTATTTTAGGGAACTCCCTGGTGATAATTTCTTTTCGTAACTGATTAACCAGACTTGATATCAATCTGGGTTCCAAAATGTCTAGCCAGCTTGTACCCAATCCGCTTCAGTTTCTCGGGAATCAATCTGGCCTTATGATCCCATCATTTTTTGTTGAATCGGGTTGTTCTCCTTGATTATGGATGAAATAAATTACCTCTTTTTCCAACCATTCTTTAAATAGTTTAGCGATCAGGCTTTGACGACGCTCTGGGGTTAATTCAGCGGGGATAAATTCTTCTACTAAAAATAGATGATATCCTTGCTCGCTTTGGATCGGTCCAGTGACCTCTCCAACATTGCCTCTAGTTACAATGGCAGCTATGTCTGGCTTTAATGTTGAACGCAAAATCTTTCCTTCATATCCACACCTGAGCCGCCGCCGCTCATCAATATCATAGAGGCGTGCGGCTTCATAAAAACTGATTTCTTGTTCTTCAATTTGATAAAAAAGTTCCCGAGCAACTTTTTCGTAGGGAACAATAATTTGATAGAGTAATATTCGCTCAAAGTCTACTCTGTTTTCGATGAAAGACTTTTCGGCTTCTTTTTCAAACAGAGCTTGAGAGAGTTTTTTGGCCAGGAGACGATCGCGAATCCCCGCCTCCCACTCCTCGGGGGAAATCATGCTGTCTTCTAGCCATGCCAAGGTATCTGCGGCTTTTTCTAGCCGGTTTTCAGCGCGAAATCGGTCACTTTCAGCTTGGATTTCCTCGGGGGTCACGGTGATACCCCGCTCGCGAGCGGTGCGCTCGATAATTCGTTGATATAATATTTTTTTGTATATATCTTTTAGGCTAACTTCTTTTTTCAGGCAATCAACAATTTCAACAGGCTTAATATTTATTTGTTCGAGGTTATTCATTTTTCATGGTCTCCCTATCCGGTTGATTATTATAAATAAACCATAGTATATAATACTGTGATAAAATTAATCTGGGTATCTCAAAGTTGTTAAAGTTCCCCCTAATATTCAAATGAAATTGCTGAAAGAATTTTAAGGGAGCGCTCTTTCAGCAATTTAATAAGGGGATTGCAAAATATAAATCCTCCAAACGTTCATGTAGGGGCGCAATGCTTGCGCCCGACGGAGGGCGCAAGCATTG
>NZ_JAMXOT010000105.1 GCF_024220515.1 Oscillatoria sp. HE19RPO | reverse complement strand
GTTCGTTCGTAGATCAACAAAGTAGCCCCGTCAATGTAGGGGCGCAATGCTTGCGCCCTCCGGAGGGCGCAAGCATTTACTCCGACACATAGCTTCCTTTCAGTTGAAAGTTTGGAGGATTTATATTTTGCAATCCCCTAACTCGATTTGATTTTATAACAGAAAAATGGGAATTTTTAGCCGAGAATGTTCTGGCCTAAATTGCCCGTTCTATTAACCCTTTATGGGTGAGCGATTACGCCCAATATTATTTACATCAAGTCATGGGTTTGCTCCAGCATAACTTTAATCAAAGGGGTGACCTTGACCCGTGGTTTTTAGGAAAACATAAAAAAAATATAAAAACTGCAAAATAGACTACAGAAATGCGGATACCTGGATCCGTTAAAGTCTACAACAGGAGAGGGGTGACCGCCGCTTTTTGAAGTTAGAGTAAATTTAGTCTGAAAAATAAGGATAATTAGAGAATGCTGACTCAATATAGAGGCGGGCAACTAGACATGATACCTCGATATTCCAAACCCCCTACAACCTTCAGTAAGATATCATCCCTGCAATCTGTGTCTCAGGGAATGAGTATTGCCGTGACCCTGATTGGTTTGATTGTTCTGTTGGGTTGGATTTTCAATATTCCCGTCCTCAAAAGTGTTTGGCCTGGGCTCGTGACGATGAAAGCCAATACCGCCATTAGTTTTATTCTATGTGGCCTTTCTCTGTGGCAATTAGGACGTAAAAAAAAATACCAATACAGAAACAAATTACCGCAGCGCAAGTGGCTAAAAACCCTGAATAAGAGGAGTATAGGCATTCTGAAACCTCTGGCTCATCTGGCGGCATTAATCCTGCCCACTTTATCCTACTTAAGCATTCTAATGGGAGTGCTGACCCTCCTCCAATATATCTTAAATGTCAATTTTGGCATTGATCAATGGCTCTTTCAAGAAAGAGCAAATGCCGTGGGGACTTCCATGCCGGGGCGGATGGCTCCTAATACAGCTTTTAATTTTGTATTGCTGGGTTTTGCTCTGGTTTTTTGCCAACAAAAACGCTATCGGATTGCCCAGTATTTGAGTGTGTTCGCTTGGGCGATCGCCTTTTTAGGATTACTCGGTTATCTGTATGGGATTTCGGCCTTTTATGGTCTCGGACGCAGTACCGAAATGGCATTGCATACGAGTATAGGCTTTATCTTACTTTCCGTGGGAATTCTGTTAGCAAATCCGGACCGGGGACCTGTTGCCTTATTGACCAGCGATCGCACCTTGCGCCTCCTCCTGCAACCCCAGGCGATCGCCGCCTTAGTTCTTCCTCCTTTATTCGGGGGATTAATTCTCCAAGGTACGCAATTGAATCTCTACGATCGCGGGGTGGGGATTGCCTTGTTAAGCGTATTTAATACCATCTTGTTAGCGATTGCGATCGGGTGGAATGCCCATACCCTCAGCATCATGGATGCCAGACGGGAACAAGCCGAACGAGAACGATACCTGAGTGCGATCGCCGCTGCACGCAGTGAAGAACTCCAACAAACCTTGATTGAACTCCAACAGGCTCAAGCTGAACAAAAGCAAGCCGAACAAAAATATCGCAGCATCTTTGAAAATGCCGTAGAAGGAATTTTTCAAAGTACCCTCAACGGACGTTACATCACCGCTAATCCCATGTTAGCCCAAATCTATGGCTATGATGGTCCGGAAGAACTAATCGCCACCATCAATAATATTGAATCTCAAGTTTATGTAGAGAAAAATCGTCGCACCCAATTCGTCCATCTTCTCCAAAAAAGTGATGCCTTTTGGAACTTTGAATCTCAGGTTTATCGTAAAGATGGGAGCATCATCTGGATTTCAGAAAATGCCCGGGTTATTCGCAACCCGCAGGGCAAAATTATTGGCTACGAAGGCACAGTAGAGGATATCACCCAACGCAAACAAGCCGAAGAACAGTTGGAAAAATCTCTGTCTTTATTACAGGCGACCCTTGAATCTACAGCCGATGGAATTTTTGCGATCGACCAGGATGGTCAAATCACCAGCTATAACCAGAAATTCATTGATCTATTGCAAATTTCCCAGTCATGGCTGGAAAAAGCAACCTTTAAGCAAGGGCTGAAAATTTTATTGCCTCAGTTAAAACAGCCCCAAGACTGCCTCTGTCAAATTAGAAAATGGCGGGATTCTCCGAATCTGGAATTTTGGGATACCCTGGAATTTAAAGAAGGGAGAATTTTAGAGTGTTATTCTCGCCCGCAGAGGGTTGGGGATTGTACCGTGGGACGAGTTTTTAGCTTTCGGGATATCACCGATGCCACTCGCGCTGAACAGCACATTCGCTATCAAGCTTTTCACGATTCTCTCACGGATTTACCCAACCGAAATTTATTAAATGAGTGCTTAAAGGAGGTGTTGAAACAGGCCCAAAATACGGGCAGTCCAGTGGCGGTGATGTTCCTGGATTTGGATCGGTTTAAGACCATTAATGATACCCTCGGTCATGCGATCGGAGATAAATTATTACAAGGGGTAGCCGCGAGACTAAAAGCCACCCTGGGAGACCAGAATATCATCGCCCGATGGGGGGGAGATGAATTTACCATCATTCTTCCCCAAATTTCTTCTGGGGTCGCCGCCACCCAGATTGCCGAAGAGATTATCCAAACCTTAAAGCCAGCTTTTTCCATCGAAAATCACCCCCTTCATATCAGTACCAGTATTGGGATTGCCCTCTATCCCCACGATGGAGAGGATGGAGAAACCCTCATCAAACACGCAGATTCTGCCCTATACCGGGCCAAGGAAAAAGGCCGAAATACTTATGAAGTTTATACCCCTTCATTCGATGTTTTGGCCAGTGAGTTATTAGACTTAGAAAACAGACTACACCGGGCATTAGAACGGAGCGAATTTATGCTCACCTATCAGCCCAAGGTGAATATTAAAACCGGAGAAATTAAGGGGATGGAGGCATTAATCCGCTGGAACCATCCGGAATTGGGCTTAGTCTCCCCCGCAAAATTTATTCCCATTGCCGAAGAAACGGGGTTAATTATGCCCATTGGAGAATGGGTTTTGAAGACAGCTTGCTGTCAAAATCAAGCCTGGATTGAATCGGGGTTATCCGCGATACCTGTAGCTGTAAACCTCTCTGTTAGGCAATTCCAACAACCGAATTTAGTCCAAAAAATTGCTCAAATTTTGGAGGAAACCGGCTTAAAAGCCGAGTATTTAACCCTGGAAATTACGGAAACTGCCGCCATGCTGGATGTGGACTTTACCCGCAAGTTGTTACGGGAGTTAGAACAGATGGGGGTGAATATTGCCCTGGATGATTTTGGGACGGGATATTCTTCTTTGAGTTATCTCAAACAGTTTCCCCTCCATACGTTAAAAATAGACCGTTCGTTTGTGAAGGATTTGACTGAAGAACCGGCAGATATTGCGATCGCCCGGGCGGTGATTGCCTTGGGACATGGGTTGGATTTAAACGTGGTGGCCGAAGGGGTGGAAACCTTAGAACAAGTCGATTGCCTACGAATGCTAGACTGTGAAGAAATTCAAGGCTATTTCTTCAGTCGTCCCTTATCCTCGGAAGATGCCACCCAACTGTTACAGCGAATCCACTTACAGCAAGAGGTTCCGATTTAATGGGGTGAATTGGGGTGGGGTTCTCAGTCGGATGATGCCTGGTGAGGAAGGCGGATAGAGTGCGATCGCCCTGACCCGGAGGCGATCGGACGAACGGCATAAATCTTGGGAATATCTGCAACCCATCTTGGAGGGGGTCTGACCCATTTAGAGTCTGTCTTCAAGCAACTCTTGATTCACGGCACGGGGAACGGTTGAGATCGCCTGCTTTTGAATTGCAAACCCACTTGATCAGCAGGCGATCGCCTCCGGGTCATCCAGGGGAATCTGGATTTCAAATACAGTTCCCACCCCTAATTCAGAATAGCAGGTCAAATTGCCATTGTGAGCTTCTTTAACAATTTGAAGGGAAATAGATAGCCCTAACCCTGTCCCTTTTCCCACAGGTTTGGTGGTAAATAAGTAATCAAAAATTTGGGATTTCACTTCCGGAGTCATTCCCTGACCATTATCGGCAATCTGAATCACAATCTGTTGACCATCGGCGCTGAGTTGGGTATTAATTGTAATTTGCGGCGCTAAATCGGGAGACAAAACAGCATTTCCCAGGCCCTCTTCTAAGGCATCAATGGCATTGGCAATAATATTCATAAACACTTGATTAAGCTGGCCGAGATAGCAGCGAATTCGAGGAATTTCCCCATAGTTTTTAACCACTTTTATCTCTCGGCGGTTCGGAGTGGCTTTGAGGCGATGCTGTAAAATCATTAAGGTGCTATCGAGTCCGTCATGAATATCCGCCAAGACTTTCACACTGGTATCAGAACGGCAAAAGGTTCCCAGGGAAGTGCTGAGGTTAGAAATGCGATCGGTTCCCACTTTCATGGAAGCCAGCATTTTGGGTAAATCTTTTAACAAATACTCAATATCAATTTCTACGCCTTTGCGTTGAATTTCTTCTCCGGTATCCGGAAATTTAGCTCGATACAGTTCCAAATATTCAATTAAATGATCAACCCCTTCGGTCGCGATATCAATATTTCCGGCAATAAACCCCAAGGGATTTTTAATTTCATGGGCGACTCCCGCCACTAATTGGCCGATGGAAGAGAGTTTTTCACCCCGGACCAATTGGAGTTGAGCCTTTTGGAGTTCGGCCAAAATTTGAGAGAGTTCGGCAGTTCTTTCTTCCACTCGTTGTTCAAGGGATTGTTTTTCGTGGATTAATTCTCGGGTTAATCGACACAATTTAATATGAATTTTAATTCGAGCTAATATTTCATCTTTATAAAAAGGTTTTGTAATATAATCAACCGCTCCTATTCCTAAACCTTTGGCCTTTTCTAAATCATCAGAAATGCCGGTCATGAAAATAATCGGAATATCATGGGTTTCGGGAGCAGATTGTAGGATGTTGCAAGTTTGGAAGCCATCCAGTTCGGGCATGATGATATCCAGTAAAATCAAATCAACCGGATGACTTTTGGCGAGTTCAATTCCTTTTGCACCTTGTTTTGTCAAGAGGACCTCATAGCCCACTTCGGTCAAAAGATCGGATAACAATTCTAGGTTAGTGGAGGAATCGTCAATTACTAACACTAACCCTATTTCCTCAGTGGTCATCATGCTCGCCTACCTCTCTATTCAAATCGATTTGGGGTTGAGACTCAAGACTCAAGATAAAAACAATATAAACTGAACAATAGGGTTTTACCTGCCTAAAACCGGGATGCACTCAATGGATCCGGACGGTGTTTTATCGATTGTATAGGATTTTGGGACCGGAGGCTGTGATTTGTAACCCGGCGATCGCCGAGTGCAGTGGTCCAGGATGCCGGGACCGGATTGGATGCCAAGGAGCAGAAACCAGGTTTCTAATCCCTAGGATACCGGCGTCCTAGGACCTGAAACTGGGTTGGTACCTGTGATTAGGGAGTAAAACCGGAGAAAAAACGCGACTGGGGTTTGTTCGGTACACCCAATCGCGTTGTTTAAAAATTCAAACGGGAAGCGACGCCCTGAAATTTGACTACGGATTGACTTTCCACAGTTTGATGGTGTCATCAAAGCTGCCGCTGACTAGGGTTTTGCCGCTTTTGCTAAAGGCGACCCCCACCCAATCAGAATGTCCCTTGAGGGTTCCGACTTGGGAACCTGTGTCCATTTTCCATAGCTTAATCGTGCCACCGAGGTCTCCCGAGGCGAGAGTTTGGCCATCGGGGTTAAAGGCGACGGAGTGAACCTGTTCGGAATGACCCTTGAGGGTCCGGACGGGGAGGCCACTGCTGAAATCCCAGAGTTTGATGGTTTTATCCCAACTTCCCGAGGCGATGGTATTGCCATCGGGACTGAAGGCGACGGACCAGACGGCATCGGAATGTCCCAACAGGGTGCGGATCAGTTTGCCGGTTTGCCAGTTCCAGAGTTTGACGGTGCCATCGGTACTGCCGGAGGCGAGGGTTTGACCATCGGCACTGAAGGCGACGGATTGGACCTCTTGGGAATGACCGATGAAGCTGCGAACTTCGGAACCGGCGAGTCCGGAATAGTTGTTGGCATGGAGTCGCCAAACTTTGATGCTCTTGTCGAAGCTGCCGGAGGCGAGACTTTGACTATCGGGACTGAAGGCGACGGAGAAGACTCCGGCTTTGTGGCCCTTGAGGGTGCCGAGCAGTTCCCCGGTTTTGAGGTCCCAAAGTTTGATGGTTTTATCGGCACTGCCGGAGGCGAGGAACTGGCCATTGGGACTAATGGCTAGGGTCCATACCGGGTCGGAATGACCGCTGAGAATGCGGAGGGGAACGCGAACGTTATTGGTGCTCACGTGCCAGAGTTGAATGGTGCCATCGGTGCTGCCGGAGGCGATCGTGCTGCCATCGGGACTGACGGCGACGGACCAGACGGGTCCCGAGGCGATCGCCAAGGTCCGCATCGGTTCGACTTTAGACACCGAATAGCTAGACTCTTCGCGCAATGCCGGGAGTTTGTAAGACAACTCCGGATGTTTGACCCGGTACATCATCTGAGGCGGTGGCGGTGGCGGTGCGAGTTCCACGGGTTTCTGCTGGAAACTGACCGGGACCGGCGTGGGAGTCCGATAGCCGAGGGTCATGGACAAGACGGCGATCGCTGCTCCCCCCACCAAGGTAGCCACCCGTTTGTTGGGGGGGGGTAATACCGCTTCTAAGTTGGGCGCATTTAGGGCTTTGAGGGCTTCAGCACAGGAGGAATAGCGCTGTTTGATATCCCGTTGCACCAGGGTATCGAGAACGCGGCTTAACTGCAAACTGACGGGTTGAGTGAGATATTCAGACCAGACCCAACTTTCCGTTTTAATGCTGTACAAATCAAAGGGCGGCAGTCCGGTTAACAGATGCAAGCAGGTGACACCGAGACTGTACAGGTCGCTTCCGGGAACCGCTTGGCCTTTGGTTTGTTCGGGGGCGGCATATTCTGCGGACCCCAGGGCCTTGGTGGAGGCGATCGCACTCATCCCAGTCGGATGTTCGATGGTCCCAAAATCAACCAGAATAATTTTGCCATCCCTGCGGCGACGAATCAGGTTCTCGGGTTTAATATCCCGATGAATCAACAAACTGTTGTGAACAAATTTCAACACCGGCAGAACGTCGGTGAGAATTTGACGAATTTTTTTCTCATTAAAGGGGCCACTTTCAGCGAGTTCAGCGGCTAAATTTTGGCCTTCCACATATTCTTGGATTAAATAGTGACTGCCATTATCTTCAAAAGAAGCATAGAGTTCGGGAATCAGCGGATGCTGGGTCAATTCATCCAAAAGCATGAGTTCTGAGGTCAATGCTTTTGGGGATCCAGGAGTAGCCCCTCGGAATTGGGCGATCGCCTGGTCGGTTTTTCCGGAGAAAAACTGTTTAATCGCGCAACGAGGTTTCGAGGGTTTATCTTCATCGATCGCCAAGAAGGTGCGGCCATATTTTCCCTGACCCAGGAGTTCCAAGCAGCGGTACCGGCTTTTTAAAAGCAGCGGTTGCCCACAACTAGAACAATGGTCAGCGTAATGGGTATTGTCTGAATTTTGGCAATCGGGATTGATGCAGTGAGTCATAATTCGCAAGCCCTTAGCACATTTAATCTATAATAAATCTTCCCAAGCATAACCTGCGTTTCCGGTGTCCGCCCGGGGTCGAATTAAATCCCGGGATCTGGGGAGTCAGTCCCTAGATGACGGTTTTAATCCATAAGTCATGCACCCTGGGCGCGATTTCACCCCACTCTCTCCACAAAGGATTTTCGGTGGTCTGTTTTCTTGGATTTGGAGGGCGAGCGCGATCGACGAGGGAATACCTTCGCCCTTTGCTAATACCCCATCCGGAATATCCCGTTACTTTATGCTCTCTCATTAGGGTGACTTTTCTTGAGAAGCAATGCCTGCTTTGAGCATCGGCACAGTTTTAGATTCCAGGGACAACCCAACAGGTTTCTTCAAAAAATCTCTGCTTGAGAAGCAACAAATCGGTTGCAGAAACCCGGTTGTCTTCCCTTTACTGGGCGCTCTAGGACATCGTTACCGGATTGAGATGCAAAAACAAGAGGTGGCTCTATTTTCTTAAGAAATGTTGCACGATCGACCGCTTAACCTGAATCTTTGATTGCGGTGTCACAACCTCTTTATAAGTCCAGACGAACTTCTGGCATTCCCGGTTGCATCAGGTTTCTATCTTCAACAGGACAGTCCACTATGCCACCCCAATCCAAAGATGATGGAGTTATTGCATCGGCATCCCATGCTGTTCAACCCACTTGGAGCGAGCGTAAATTGCCAGTTCATCCCACTGGCAGGATTCCTGACTTTCTCCCTGACTCGGTTTGGATTTGTTGTCTTTACTGCGGTAGTTCGAGGACTTGAGAAGATCGCAAAATTCTTGGGGTGGAGTTTTCAACACCTTGGGTAGAATAGCGTGGATACCTTCATGAATTAACCCTTCCAGATGGAACTGTTCTGAGGACCCTAAGCACAATCGGATCTCAGGGCGCTCCTCCCCGGTGACGACATACAAACTAGGGACTCGATTTAAAATGTACGCAACCAGTTCTAACTGAAAATCCGAGCAGTCAAGAACGTTTTTATAGAGAGAGTAAGGATGAGTTTTTAGAACGTAATCAACTCGCTCAGATACCAATTTTAGTGTTAAATTTACAAGATGTTTTTCCATAATCAAACCCGTCAATTCATAAATTGACAACCTGTGATGTTTTTGCTTAAAATTTTTACAAAAGTTGACCGATATCCGAAGAATTTCAGCCCGCATATCGCCCAACTTACGAACTTTTATCGAAGTTCATAAGTCTTCCAGCCTTTCCCGGCCAAGACTTCCACAGATAAGCTGTTTTGCAGATGACGGTGAAATCTTTGAGGTAGCCAATCAACTCGCTTAAGTCTATTGTGACATTACTTATGTTTAATTTACCGTTAAAATTTGTAAAAATAAAATAAAAATTTAGCATTCATCCGATTTTTCGGTCAAACCTTAATATTTTTTTAAGAGACTCATAATTAGCCCTCGGCTTTTCAAATTTTACCATTTGTTGACCTGCGTAAAAAAAATGCAGCAAATACAGCCGGTTGGGAGTGGGGGTTCGTGGGGAAGGGGAGGAAGAGGGTGTTTGTGGGGTGTTGGCCCTTGATGTCGGGTCCCCGGGGGGTGGGATTCCCGGATGGAAATGGGGAGAAGGGAGGAATGTTCGGGCGATCGCACCGTTGAGGAACAGCCATCTCGCAGTCAGATTCGGCATACTAATAGATAGAGATCCTCCCACCCATCCCAAACCAACGTCTTAAACCCACCCAAGACCATGTATCGAAAACCAAAAGCCTCATCCCCCTTTAACTACACCTCCCTGGCGATTTTAGCTGGGGTATTCGTGTTGGGAATCGGGATTGGTATTGCTTTTAGCTCTACCGCCAACTTCAGTCCAGAAAACGTAGCGTCCCGGGAAGTCATCGATCGCAGCGCCCCTAACCCGGAACTCTGCATTCAATATGGAGCCAGTGCGATGGTGATGGATACTCGCATCTTCGTCACCCTTAATCCCTTCAATGTCTATATCTCCCAGCCCAAAATGCAGCCGGGGTGCGTACTGCGGACCAATACCTGGAATATTCTAGAACAACGCAAACTGGTCACTAACGATCAGGTTCGTGACTGTAAAAATCGCATGAATACCTTTGGATTCACCGGCGCATTGGAAAATACCCCAGACATTAGTTGCATTTACCAGAATGACGCGGCGGGAAATCTGTTTTTCCAGGGTTCTGGAGGCAGACCCCCAGAAACCGAACGCTTTTAGGGCGATCGCACTGGGGTAACCCTTTGAATATTGCTGCCGATCAGGACGCGGATTACCCTCCGCGTCCTTTTGCATTTTCAGGGTTCCTCATCCACCCCCTGGGATTCCCCACAATGGGTCCAGATTCAGGATTGATGACCGTTATAAATACTTACCATTGATAATTCTTTATAGTAAACCTAGGATAGAACCAATCCACTGCAAAATTGATAGGAGATCAGGGGGTAAAGGTCGCGAACCGTTGATCCCCAACCCTCTGCTGGTCAAGGTCTGGCAGCTTTTTTTTTGCATGAGATTTAGGGTCATTGTAATCATACCTATCAAAAACTTTGATTTTTATGCGCCCAACCCCTTGCTAAGAATTCCGGTTCCTATATGATTAGAAGATCCAATTTATTGAAAGGGCGGCTCAATAGCTCTAATTTATAGCCAAATGATGAGTATATTTAATGAGATCCATTTTAGAAACCTGCGCGGGGATCTATTTGGCGGTCTAACGGCGGCGATCGTGACCCTGCCGATGGCCCTGGCATTCGGGGTCGCCTCCGGTGCCGGACCCATAGCGGGTCTTTATGGAGCCGTTTGCGTGGGCTTGTTTGCATCGTTGTTTGGGGGAACTCCGGCCCTGATGTCCGAACCCACCGGACCGATGACCGTGGTCATGACGACGATCATTGCCTCCCTGGTTGCCAAAAATCCGGAGAACGGATTGGCGATGGCCTTTACTGTCGTCATGCTGGCCGGACTTTTTCAAATTCTCTTCGGTACCTTTCGCTTGGGTAAATACATTACCCTGATGCCCTACACCGTCATTTCCGGCTTTATGTCGGGAATTGGCTTGATTCTGATTGTGCTGCAAATCGGACCTTTTTTAGGTCATGTTAGCAAAGGAGGAGTGCTCGGAACCCTTCGGAATCTGCCAATGTTTGTGACGAATATTGACGTCCCCGAAGCGATTTTAGCCTTTTTGACCTTAGGGATTCTGTTCTTCATGCCATCCAAATTTAAGCGGATCGTACCCCCGCAATTGGTGGCATTAATTGTTGGAACTGTCGCTGCCCTGGTATTTTTCTCCAATGCGGATATTCGGACGATTGGCGTTATTCCAATGGGACTGCCGCAATTAAATATGCCGGTGTTTACCGTCACGGAATTCCGGGAAATGCTGATTGATGGCATTGTCTTGGGGATGCTTGGTTGTATCGACTCCCTGCTGACTTCTGTGATTGCCGATAGTTTGACTCGCACTCACCATAACTCGGATAAAGAATTAATCGGACAAGGGATTGGTAATATCGTTTCGGGAATCTTTGGAGGACTACCCGGTGCCGGTGCGACGATGGGAACGGTGGTGAATATCCAAACCGGAGGCAGAACTGCATTGTCGGGTTTAACCCGTGCAGGGATTTTGCTGGTGGTGATTTTGTGGGCAGCGGGTCTGACGGAAAATATTCCGATGGCGGTGTTGGCCGCGATCGCCCTCAAGGTGGGGGTTGATATTATCGATTGGGGTTTCCTCAAACGTGCTCACCGCGTTTCGGTGAAAGCAGCGTTAATTATGTACGGGGTGATTGCGCTGACGGTGTTTGTGGATTTAATCGTCGCCGTGGGCGTCGGGGTATTTATTGCCAATCTCTTGACCATCCAACGTCTGAGTGATATTCATGCCCAGGATGTCAAGGCCATTACCGATGATGATGATGAAATCCTCTTAACCGATGAAGAGAAGCTGTTGCTGCAAGAAGGAAATGGCCGGATTCTGCTGTTCCATATTAGCGGACCGATGATTTTTGGAGTCTCGAAGGCGATCTCCCGGGAACAGTCGGCAGTGGATAATTTTGAAGTGCTGATTTTAGACCTGGGTGACGTGCCCATGTTAGGGGTGACTTCTTCCCTGGCGATCGAAAATGTGATTAAAGATGCCCTAGAGAAAGGTCGTCAAGTCTTTATTGTCGGTGCTGCGGGTCCGATTAAACGTCGGTTAGACCGATTTGGGATTGTGCAACTGTTACCCCCTCACCACATCACGGAGACTCGCATCGAGGCACTCCAGCAAGCGGTTACGTTGATTTCCGTGGAGTCTGACGATGTGAAAGATATTGTAAACCCGACTCAAGAGGGTTTGCGGATGCAATCTTCTTGAATGCAAGACCCGCAAGGGTTTTTAAGAAGAGGGATTGGGTATCAATCTGATTCAGTACCTCAGTTTGATCCGGACAAAGGGGGAGGCGATGCGATCGCCTCCCCCTTTTTTAGGATTTCTCTCCCCACCCCAATCGGGTCCAGGGGGCAATGATTACCGCCAATGTTCGCTTAAACGCACCGGGAGAAGTTGGCCGGGTTCGACAATGGCGGCGATCTCGGAACGCAGCAGGGAGGTGACTGCACCGGCGGCGGCACCGCCTAAGAGAGGACCTCCCGCTAAACCCCCGATGACGGCCCCAGCAACTGCCCCAACTGCGGAGTAGCTGAGGGTTCTTCTCTCGGAAATATCTCGATTGCCGTTGAGGGGTTCGGATTGGGCGATGAAGGGGATGGCACGACCGTTGAGGACAATGGATTGCGTCTGAAAGCGGATTTTGCCCCGATCGCGCTGGAAACTGCCAATGACTGGGGTGCCCACGGGGGCAATCAGTTGGCCGGTGCGATCGTAAATGTCGGAATACACCAGCAGGACTTCTTGTCTGGGGAGGCGATCTTCTAAGGCGATCGCCACGGAACCCGGATAGTTCAGGACTAAAACGGTTCCGGAAGACAGCAACACATCAGAAGGGATATTCGCCGCAACGTCCTCCGGCATGGATGGAGGAGTTTCAGCGCTTACGGGTTCGGAACGAGGTGCGATCGCCCGGTTTGTCGGCAGGGGTTGTCCAAAAGCGAGGATGCCATCGGTCTCCGGATTGAGGGCCGTGGGTGTTTCCATAGCTGGAGAGGGCGGTGGGGATGAAATTTCCGGTTCCCGATTCACCGGAATGGGGGTACTCTGCACGATCGCCTCCTGAACCGAGGCACTTTCTACTGGGGGAACGGTAACTGTGGGGGTGCTATTTACGCCAGTTGAGGTTTCCACCGGCAATTCAAAGTCTAAATCCTCAGTTAATTCCTGCGATCGGGCATCCTCAACGGGGATGTTTAATTCCGAAAGTTGCGGTGGCGGTGGCGGTGGCGGCACATTCAGAATGGGCATTTGCTCCAGTTCTGAGTTGGCGTTAAATTCCGCCGATTCCAGGGTCGGTGACGGTAAGGAAATGCCCGGGGGCTGATTTGCAGCAGAGGGCGGTAACATCGGCAGGGTGCGAAGGTCCGCATTCGTTTCCACATTCGGTGCTGTTGCCGTAACGGGTAGGGACTCTGCCAGTTGCACTGCTGGACGAACCACCCAGCGATTGCTTTGTCCGATCGGGGTGATGGTGACGGGGTTGGAGTCTAGGGTGACTCCCGGTGCAAATTCCATGACAATCCGGGTAACCCCAGATTCCATTTGAGCAATCCGAATTTCCCGGACGATCCCTTGATAATTTTCGGCACTGGATTGTACGGGATTGTCGCTATTGGGGATATCGATGGCAATTCGCAGGGGGTCGGTGAGGATGGAATAGTCTGGGGTGACGCCCTCGGGAACGGTAATTTGCAGTTCGTTGGTATAGGGGTCGAATTCCCAGATTCTCAGTTCCGGCGCGGAGGCGATCGCCGGGATGGAGGAAGTTGAGAGAGGTTCGGAGGCGATCGCCAATCCTGGCCCCTGCATGGAACTACAGAAGCTCGTCGCTAACAGGACTAAGGAAAACCGCCGCGCTAATCTGGCTTTGTGCATGGTTTGTTAAAAATAGGTTAAAGGGATTTTTAGGGAGCTAGGTTGAGACTTGAAATCCAGTGAGAGATCAGTTAAATATAAAAGTTTAAGGGACAGAACAAGGCAGTCAGGTTTTGGGAATTGAGTTAAACTCTTATCCGATTTTGTTCCATTTGTCAAGCGGTTAAATTCACTACATTCTGTTGCAATGGAACCCGAGTATTCAGACTCAGGAAACATTACGGCCCTTACTAAACACAGACAAGGCCATTGCCCCGCCAATCATCCCTAACGCGGTACTGGTTGCTAATACGAGACCTATGGGAAGCTGAATCGAACTAAATCCCAAAAACTGCAAGGAAACCGGGGTGGCATTTTGAACCGACAGCAGGGCAGTCGCCACGACCCAAATTGCGGCGATCGCACTCACTAAGATTGGAATCAGTTTGGTAATTGGCATAATGTTTTCACCTCTTTTACAGCAACAAACGGCAGGGATTTAAACCCCCGCCGTTCCCGGGTGGTTACTACGCAGCAATCGGGGCTAGTTTATCGATTTTGGCCTGCATTTCTTGGCCGACTTTTTGGAGTTTTTCGGGAGAATTGGTTTCCATATAAACCCGAATCAAAGGTTCCGTTCCCGAGGGACGCAACAATATCCAACCGCCATCTTCAAGATAGAGTTTAATCCCATCTTTGCGTCCGACTTCTTTGACCTGAATTCCGGCAACTTCTGTCGGCGGATTTTTCAGATAAGCATCGAGAACCGCTGATTTGTGGGCTTCCGTCAAATGTAAATCCAGACGGTTGTTATAGAGAGGACCGCCAGCTTCGGCAATCACCTCTTCCACCAATTGACTCAGGGGTTTACCGGCGAAGGCAACTGCTTCGGCAACCAACATATCAGCCAGAATGCCATCTTTTTCAGGAATGTGACCCAAGATGCTCAAACCGCCGGATTCTTCTCCGCCGATCAGCACATCCGTTTCCCGCATTTTTTCCCCAACATATTTAAACCCAACAGCGGTTTCATAGAGAGTTAAACCGTATTTTTCCGCCAGGTTATCTAACAGGTGAGTGGTGGCAACCGTGCGGACAATTGCGCCTTTTTTGCCTTTATTTTGGAGCAAATGCTTTGCTAATAAGAGCAAGATGGTATTGGGGGTGAGAACATTGCCTTTTTCATCGACAATTCCGAAGCGATCGGCATCTCCATCGGTTGCCAAACCCAAATCGGCATTATCTTTTTTGACCGCATCCACTAACTCTACCAGCATTTCCCCTTTGGGTTCGGGCATTCCTCCCCCAAACAGGACATCACGCCAAGTGTGGAAGCTTTCAGTTTCGCAACCGCAATGGTCTAAAACGAGGTCTAAATAACCTCGGGATGTGGAATACAATGCATCATATTTGACCTTGAGTTTCGCCTTGCGAATGGTATCTACATCCAGCAAGGTGTAGAGGAATTCCAGATAAGCGGGTTTAGGGTCAAAAATGGAAATTTTATCGGTATTCTTACCCGAGGGCGGTTCATCCGATGCCTTGGCAATATTGGCCACAATGGTATCGGTGATTTCTGGGGTAGCAGGACCCGCATAATCGGGGATATATTTAATGCCACAATAAGGGGCTGGGTTGTGGGAGGCGGTGAACATCAACGCACCGGCAGTATTGAGATGGCGGGCATTATAGGCAATTACCGGAGTCGGACAATCCCGGTCCGTCATCTTGACAGTCCAACCCAAATCTACTAAGACTTCCGCCGCTGTTCGAGAAAATTGGTCGGCCAAAAAGCGGGGGTCATAAGCAATTAAAACGGGCTTATCTTTGCTGTAGGCTGTTTCCAGATAAGCGGCGATCGCCCTCGTCACCTTCCGCACGTTGGCAAAGGTAAAATCTCGGGCGATAATCCCCCGCCATCCATCGGTCCCAAATACGATTTCCTCTGAGGTGCCTGCTGCACTCATGTTTGCTAGTCTCTCTGAACGCACTTCTATTTAGTCAGCATAGCACCTATTAAAAAAACCCTCTTAATGGTTTAAGAGGGTTTTTGTCTTCTTTACAGGGTTATGGTTTCGGGTGCAAAATTCTCATCAGTTCGTTGAATAATAACTCTACTCCCTTGGCAG
>NZ_JAMXOT010000104.1 GCF_024220515.1 Oscillatoria sp. HE19RPO | reverse complement strand
AGGATTTATATTTTGCAATCCCCTTATTGACCTAAACTGGGGGAAGAAACCCGGTTTCTCATCTTTTTAACTGGGGTTTTGAACTTGAGCGATGATAGTGCGATGTCGGGGACTGTTGCGGGTGATAGTGGGTTTCTCAAACCCGGCTTCGACAAAAGCTTGGTCGATATCCAGGGAAAAATACTGATCTAAATAGGGTTCGGTACTCTTGAGCAAGGTTAGGATATAAGGTGGCATTTTTGCATAAATCTCAGACTGGGGATTCATGTCCATAATTGCCAAATGTCCACCGGGACGAAGTAAGCGGCGAGCTTCTTGAATAATTTGGCGAGAAGCATCTGCGGGGAGTTCATGAAAGATGAGGCAAGCGGAGACTAAATCAAAGGAAGCATCCGATAAACCTGTGGATTCCGCAGCAGCATGAACCCAGGTGATATCCGGATGTTGCTGCTGAGATTTGTACTGAGCAACGCAGAGAAAATAAGGGGATAAATCTAGCCCAGTTAATGTAGCTTGGGGATAGAGTTTTTGTAAGGCAACGGTGCTCATGCCGACGCTACAACCTAAATCGAGAATTGCCTGGGGAGAGTCGCCAATTTGAGCTGCCAGCACTTCATGGTAACTGTTGCGAAGGCGAGAGTCTCCTTCGACTCCGGCATCTTTCCAAATATGAGCGTGCACGGCTTTAGCGGCGACTTCGACTTCGCTGGCGGCTTCCCAACTTAAATTTCCCTGGTCATAAGCATGGAAGGAACAGAGGTAATAATCGGGATAAACCAAGGTGGGATTCTGTACCTGTTGGAATTCGCGGTCCCAATTGCGGTTTTGGAGCGATCGCGCTTCGTCCGTCCAGGGAACGCCCATATTTTCAGCTCGATCAATCATCATTTTTCGGGCTTTAGATTTGGCGAAACTTGCAACGGGTTTAATGGATAATAAGCCATTAATTAAACGAGATAAGAATCCTGGGCCAGTTGATACAGCAGCAGTCATGAGGATGATGATTGGGTGAGAGGTTGATGGTTTCCCCCATCGCTTTAGGGAATTAGCAAAAGACAGATTAGAAACGGGCTTTCTGGACAAAATTTCTGCAAAGAAAGCCAAACCTTAGAGTCAAAAAGCCGGTTTCTAGTCTGATTGTTCTCATCCAGACCCGGAAGTGCTTTGTCGAGTTTGCGGTCAAAGCGACTGGGGGAGAGGAGAGAAGCAGCTATCCCATTGACGGGAGGAAAATCATTGCTTATTGTACCAAAGCGATCGCCCCCTAGAGTCCCCTCGGGATTACTGAGTTGCTATCTCCTTAGTTTTTCTGAGGGTAAATAACATCTCGCTTTCAAATTGCGTTGCACTGGTCCAAGTTCCGGTTCCGCCAATGCCGCGAACCGAATTTAACAGGTCTAGAGCCTCTGGAGAGATTTGAACACCCATCATAAAGGGCAGGGTATTGATTAGCGAGGTAATTTGCTCCATATCCAGGTACAAATAGCCGTGATTGGGGTTGGGCAAGGACCCGACCATTTCTTGAAATGTGGGATTGTCCTGTAAAGAAGTGGCGGGAGTGGCGATCGCATCGACGATGGGACCCCCAAAGGCGATAAACACAGAATTATCATCCAACCAACCGTGACCTAACAGGGCCCCTTGGAGAGGGATTTTCCATTCTTGGACATTAATGCCAGAGACATTGCGTTGAGCGATCGCCAAGGGAAAGGGGACGACATTACGACCGATCGCATCTAATTTTTGCAGCATCGCTTCTGCCGCAGGGCGATCGCTGGTTTCAAACACCACTGCGCCTCCGAATCCCAACTGTCCCAACAGTCCCTGATTGGAAGAAATCAGTCCAAAACCAAACTCACCATCCATCCAACCAAACACCTCGCGGTCCACATCCAGATTCACCGAAGCGAACATCTGGCGGATAGCGATTAGAATTGCTTGTAACTCTGGTTGGGCTTGACTTTGAGCGACTAGGGTTGACCAAGAGCGACCCATGCCGTGACCATTAACCAAGGCGATCGTTTCTGCGGGAAAGCGATTTAAGAGTTGATTGGAGACGGGGGGATATTGAGGGATAGATTGGGGGTCAACTTCGGTTAGGAACCGGACGCGCATTCCTTGTTGATCCAGACCCGCACTCAGCAATACCGAATTAACCCCTTCCACCTGGGGTAAACTGGGGCGATCGCTCATCCGGTTGCCCATCGGTGCCACAGTCTGGCTATAATCCGGTAAGTAAAAGTGGATGAGAGCATTATCGAGTTTTGTACTCTGACCAACCAGTTCCTTAGCCCCAGATTTCATCAGAAACGAGGAGTCTGAAGTGGTGGCGTCGATCGCTTTTTCCACCGCCCTGCGTTGCTGGGAAATCACCAGTTTGTTATTGACCTTGGCCTGATAGGCGGGAATTCCGTGGGGTGGAACGATTTGAGAGACCGTAACGCCTTTATAGTTAAATTCATTTAGGGTAAGCTCGCTTTGAGACTTCAAATTGCGAGCAAACCACCAGGCACGGAAGGGATTTTTAATGCCTACAATCAATAACAGGTCGGAGTTTAAGTGGGTTGTTGCCACTTCTGTCCCCGAGGAAGGGACGATCGCCAGGGTGACATTGCCGATCCAAGGTTGCAAGTCTTTTTTGTAATCGAGATTGGTTTGGGCGAGGAAATCGGCTTCCAGATTCGCCACAGTGCGGGCGATCGCCGCCTGTGCGCCTGGAGTCCCAAATTCGTCCAATTTCGACCATTGATGCTCATCAGTGACCACATAAGCCGCCATTAGCGCATCTTGTGGAATCACTTTTGCACTTTCCAGAGGATTGGAGCTTCCGACCCAGGTACTGCGCCAGTATAAATATCCACCGGCCATACCTACAGCAGCCACGACTGCGATCGCCCACCGATTTACATTAGGTTTCGCTGACATTTTAATTTGGCTTGTGATTCTCTCTTTTAGGATAGCGATATTTGTGGTGGTGATCCTCGATTATTGCGATTCATGACAGATTCTGGGGATTGAGGCTGATCGAGGGTCAGGGGATGTCCTCTTTCTTCAGTTGCCTTCTATCCTTGCCAAAACTTCATAAATCAATCTTGATTTCAGATTTTTCTCTACTTTGGCTTTATTTTATTTCAGGATAAACCCCTTATAATAGATTGAAATATCTCAACCTACATTGAATAATAAAATTTTTCTGAAAAAGACCGTAAAAAATATTAGGGGGACGGAATGAGCATGAAAATCGTAGAGTTGGAGTGTGATGCAGGGGAGGAGATCTCGAACTTTCCCTTTTTCGATTTATCCGACGATCTGCTCTGTGCGATCAATAGCAATGGAGATTTTCAGCAGATTAATGGTTCGGGAGAAAAAATCCTAGGATTTCGCCCCAGTGAACTGGATCAGAAATCCTTTCTCGATGGCGTGCATCCGGAGGACCGATTTTCCACCCGGGAACAGCTTGCCCAACTCAGTGGCGATCGCCGGGAAATTGCCTTTGAGAACCGCTATCAATGTAAAAATGGTGACTATAAGCGGTTATCCTGGAAAGCCCAATGGCGCGGGAATGAACCGCTCATCTGGGCGATCGCCCGGGAACTGTCGCCGATTCCCGAACAGAGTCGGGAATCACTGCCTCCGACAGAAGACTATCATGCTTTTTTTGACCTCTCTTTGGACTTATTTTGTACTCTCAGTTTTGACGGGTATTTCCGAAGTTTAAATCCAGCTTGGGAAAAAACCCTAGGGTTTACCCCGGAGGAACTGCGTTCTCAATCTTTTATTGAATTTGTCCATCCGCAAGATCATGAAAGCACCTTGATGGAATTCGTTAAACTCCTCCAAGGATGTCATACCTACTCCTTTGAAAACCGTTATCGGTGTAAAAATGGGGACTATCGATGGTTATTGTGGAGTGCTTGTCTGGGACAGGAACACCAATGTATTTATGCGATCGGCCATGATATTACCGAACGAAAATATGCCGAAATCGAAGGCGATCGGGCTTATGAAGAAACCCGCACCTTCCTCAATCAACTCCAAGTCAAACTGCAAAGCCGCAGTCTAGCGTTTAACAGTGCCATCTATAAACTGCAAAACGAAATTGCCGAACGCCGGGAAACCGAAAAATCTTTAGAAAAAGAGCGGGAATTTTTAAAAGCCTTACTGAATACCGTTGATGCCGGAATTATCGCCGGGGATGCCACAGGAAACGTCATCCTATTCAACCGTTCAATTCGCGACTTATATGGCTTACCCGATGACTCCATTCCTCCCGAGGACTGGTTAAATTACTATGATTTATATCAAGGAGATGGTACAACTCCCATCTCCCCAGACCAAATTCCCTTACAACGTGCACTTAATGGGGAACGGGTTAACAAAGAGGAAATTGTCATTGCACCCAAAGTGGGGGAACCCCGGATTGCCGTTGCCAGTGGCGAACCCATTTTTGATGAAGAAGACAATCAAATTGGGGCGGTGATTGTCTTCCATGATATTACCGAAAGTAAACAAAAAGCGAAAGCGCTTCAGGAATCTGCTCACGAAAAAACCGAATTGATTCACTCGTTGCAAAACCAAGCCCAACAGCTTCAACAAACCTTACAAGAACTGCAACGGACTCAAACCCAACTGATTCAAAGCGAAAAAATGTCCAGTTTGGGACAATTAGTCGCTGGAGTGGCCCATGAAATTAACAATCCCGTTAATTTTATTTATGGAAACCTCGCTCATGTTAACGACTATCTCGCGGATTTACTCAAACTTCTGAATCTTTACCAAACCCATTATCCCGAACCCGTTGAGGACATCCATGAATTTCAGGAGGATATTGACCTCGACTTTTTGCAAAGCGATCTGCCCAAATTGCTGAATTCCATGAAAGTTGGATCAGAACGCATCCGGCAAATTGTGCTGTCCCTGCGGAATTTTTCGCGTTTGAACGAAGCCGAACGTAAGGCGGTGGATATTCATGAAGGAATTGATAATACCCTGCTGATTCTCCATAATCGGTTGAGAGAAAAAAGCGTCAATTCAGGGATTTCAGTGATTAAAGAATATGGTCAACTGCCCCGAATCGAGTGCTATCCAGCGCAACTCAATCAAGCCATTATCAATATTCTGACCAATGCGATCGATGCCTTGGAAAGCCTGAAAGGACAAGAGTGCTATGCCAAAAAAACGCCCACCCTTCTCATTCGCACAGAATGCTTAGATAACCAGTGCATAGCCATTCACATTCAGGACAATGGTCCCGGAATGACCCAGGCAGTCAAAGAGCAAATCTTTAATCCATTTTTTACCACCAAACCCGTGGGGAAAGGAACCGGACTGGGGTTATCCATTGCCTATCAAATTATTGCTCATAAGCATAGCGGCGAGTTAATTTGTCACTCGGAACCGGGAGAAGGTACAGAATTTGTGATTCAGATTCCCTTGAAGCAACCCTAACACTCAGTCAAGGCAGAATCAGAAACCGTTGCCTGATGTCCCTACCAAGGACTGCCGACGAGAATAAATGCCGCCCAAAAATAGGGATGAGTAAATTGGCGATCGCCCATTTGTTGGGCTATCTCTGGCGGTACATCGATCGCCCCTCGGGACGTCACTAATTGGTCACCACTCATCCGGACTTCCCCCCGTAAAAACGCCAACTGTGCCTGTCTGAGCGCTTCCGATTTAATCGTTTGCTCTTGAGCACTCAGTTGTTGATAAAACTCGCTCATTAACCCTAAAGTTCCCTCATCATCCACCTGCCACAAACTGGCTAAAACCGACTTCACCCCCATTTGCACCGCTAACCCCGCAAACCCCAACTCCGCCTCGGAACTTCCCACCGCAGTTTCACAAGCACTTAACACTAACAATTCCACCGTTCCCGCATCCAATCCTAACTGCCGCATTTGCTCCAAGGGAACCTGTTCATCCCAAAATTGAATGTAAGATTTACGTCGCGAAGCCGGAAAACCCGCTTCTGTCTGTTCCATGCCGCTATAAAATTTGACATGAGTTGCCAGATGGATAATGTCAAAGTTTTGTTGGCGACGGGAAGCCCGTAAATTATCAGCGGTAAACGCTTCATTCAGAAAGTATTGTTCCAGGGAAAAAACTTCAGAAATCATCTCTAATTCCACGGGAACCGCACTTAATGAGGGAATGGTCGGATCTTGAAAATCAGAGGCTCCCATTGCCAGAACCTGAGTCTCGTTTAAATTTTTATAACCCGTCTGTGTCAGGTTCACACTGGGGATTAAACCTAAGCGATACTTTTCGATTAAAAACTGTTCTCCATCATGAAGTGCCGCCAGGGGAATCCCCCGCAGTCCTGCATCGAGAGAAAACATTAACATATCGATTCCCTGCTCTTCCAATTCAGCGGCGATCGGCGCAATTAACCACTCATAAAGTTGCACCGAGGCACTCATATAACTGTCGGTATTAGTTTTGCGCGGATTCGTCAGTTCCGAGAGTAATTCCGTCACTTTAGCTCGCAGAGCATCCCGAGAAGCCGTCGGAATCGTGCGGATGATCGGGACCCCTTCTGCCGTCATCACCACTAATTGCAATTCTTCCGGAAGGGACATCGCATAGACAACCGCCGGATTGACATTGATTTCTTGCCGAATTCCCTGGAGCAAATCCCTGATATTTTTGGAATCCGCCTCATCTTCCGAGAGGGGACCCTGCCGATCGGGGTAAAATTCCTGCATCCGCATCTGTTCAATCTGCGGAATACTCGCTTGCGCCACTGCCTCTAATTCCGACTGAACTGAAATTTGAACTGAATCCGGTTCCCCAGGAGGGGCGATCGCCTCCACCGCAGGAATGGCGACGGTCCCCTCCTGCTGCTCTATAGGCGCAGTCAGAACGCTCCCCTCACCTGAAGTCGGTTCAACTTGAAGAATCTGAACCTCACGACTCCCTACATTCCCCGCCTCCATCTCCGCAACACCCAGAACATTTTCGGATACATCATTCCGAGGCAGGGGGGGTGCAGGGACCACCGGGGCGGATGGCTCCGTCGGTGTCGGCAGGGCGATCGCCGCAGGAGCAGGTGCAGCCAATTCCGAAGTCACCGCCACTGGCTCCACCGGAGATGGCGGTGTCTGAGTCAACGGTTCTGGGTTTTGCAGTATTTCCGTTGGCATGATTGAGACGGGTTCCGTCAGAACTTCCCGAATAATCGGCAACTCTACAGGTTCCGAAGGTAAAATTTCCCGCGACGGGGGAGGTATCACCTGTTCCAATATCGGAACCGTTTCCACCGTCTCCAAGGGTTCTGCAATCGGGATATTCCCAGGGATATCAGTCCCCTGGGGTTCTGCTACCGCTACAGGTTCCTCGGGAGTCGGCGTTACTGCCGGTTCTGCTACCGCTACAGGTTCCTCGGGAGTCGGCGTCACTGCCGGTTCTGACACCGCTACAGGTTCCTCGGGAGTCGGCGTCACTGCCGGTTCTGCTACCGCTACAGGTTCCTCGGGAGTCGGCGTCACTGCCGGTTCTGACACCGCTACAGGTTCCTCGGGAGTGGGGGAGTCGGCATCGGGTTCTTCCGTAGTGGGTTCTGGATCAACCCCTGTCGTCTCCTCGACTGGAGGCGTTTCTTCTCCTAAATCCGGGGGAGAATCCTCCGGGGTTGAGTCTGTTTCCTCCGGTATTTCTTCCTCGGGTTCAGGGTCTGACTCAGCAGGACTCGATGGAGTGGAACTCTCCGTTTCTTCCTCATTTGTAGCGGTTTCATCCGAAGTTGCCTCTGACTCCGTGGCGGTTTCGGAACTCTCCGTTTCTTCCTCATTTGTAGCGGTTTCATCCGAAGTTGCCTCTGACTCCTCGGGGGTTTCTGAGTCAGGGGATTCTGGGGAGGGATTAGGGTTGAGGTAGATCCGAGATTGGGAAACGGATTCTCCGAGGGAGAGAAATTCTCCCGATCCGGTGGTAATGGCGGCAATGGCTCCATTTTCAATCATGCCATTGCCATCAAGATCCCCAATCACAAATTCACTGTTGCCATGAGTGATGGTAATTTCACCGCCTTGAGGTGCAGCAGTGGAAATACTAAACTCGCCGCCAGTTTGAGAGAGAAAAGAATCGACGATTCGCACGGAACCCGGGGTTTGAATGGAGACATTGCCGCCGATGCTTGCTCCTTCTGTATTAATAAAGGAGACTTGAATATCATTTTGCTGAGTCTGGAGGGTGACGTCACCGCCTGCACCGACGGTCGAATGAGTATCGATCGCCCCGGTGGAGAGTCCCGAGAACGATCGCAGGGTAATGGTTCCGCCATCAGAGGCGATCGCCGCACTCTCTAAATTCCCGGTGGTGATCTGGCTATTCTGACTCGTTAAGTCAATCGAGGTCCCGGTGGTGGTGATGTCATCGGTGACAATGGCATCGGTGGCAGTAATATTGACCGTTCCCCCGGTTGTCGTGAGCCGATCGCCTAGGGTGACAGTGCCCGTTGAGTCAATGGCGATCGCCCCTTGACTCGTCGTGGTAGAGCGCAAATCAACGCTGTGAGCATCAAGAGACAACCCGGCGATCGCCACTTCATTCCCGATCGCCCCTTCTAGGACAACATCTCCGGTTCCCGCCTCCAGATTTAACTGAACCGTGCCATTAATCGTTCCGGTTACCTGAATATTGCCACCCCCCGCATCCTCTGTAGTCGCGGTGGTTCGGAATGTCACGGGATTGGAGAGTTGCAGAGGACCCGTAATTTGAATGGTGTTATTTTCAGTGATTAAATCCCCAGAAATAATCGGATTCTCAGCCGTTAAGGCGATCGCACCCCCTTGCGGGTTGGAGGAAGAAGAAGCATCCAGGGTTCCCCGAGTCGTATTAATGCGGCCCGAATCGCTGGTGAGGGCAATATCGCCCCCAGCGGTAGAGAGGGCACCAGGGTTAAGGTCACTGCCACTAGAGAGGGTAATATCGCCCCCCTCCGTCGAGATAGTTCCGGTTTGAATCGATCCGGTTGCCTGGACATTCACCGAACTATCCGGACGGGCGATCGCGATTTCTCCGACAACGATGCTTCGTGGAGATAATCCCAGGGAGTCATTCACCAGAGAATCTGAAGTGCTTCTTCCCCCGGCCCTTAAGTGGATTCCTCCAGGGGAAGCATTACCGTCTTCGGCGATCGTCAAGGAAATGTTTCCCCCTGCTATTTCCCCTAATGCCTCAACCCGCAGCGGTCCCCCCGTATAATTTCCAAATACCACATTCCCTCCAGCGATGAGCGCCAACTCATTCCCACTTTGGAACCCAGTCGGTTGGGATGCCGTATTGGAAATCATCAGATCTCCGCCGCTGTGCAACGCGCCATCCAGGGTGATGTTGCCCTCACTGACTACCCTCAAATTCCCCTGGACCTGGATTTGAGAATCTGGGTGATTGAGCAGATCGAGGGTAACGCTGCGATCGCCGCGAATCTGCAAATTCCGCCCCACCTTCACCTCAACCGGATTCAGGGGGCTATCTTCAAATCTCACCCCGTTGTCCGCTTGCAAGTGCAAATTGCCCGTGGTTTCAAGCTGACTTTCTGCCACCGTTAAATTGCCCGTAGCGAATACAATAGCAGTTTGAGCTTGAACAGCACGATTACTGACATCTCCATGCTCCAAGCTCAACCCTGAACCCGTCAGAGTGACCGTCCCATCGGAATTGAGTTCAACTCCTGTGGCATGAGTCTTACCCCCACCCGCCAACAATTCCGGTAAAGATTGGGGATTGAACTGAAATTCTCGCGGGGCAGATTGTCCCGTGACTGGGGTTTGCAACAGATCAGGGTCCACCTCAAAACTCAAGAGATTTCCCACTTGACTAATCCGGACCAGACTTTGACCGGGGACCGCTGCCACAATCAGATTACCTTGGGCCGAAAGGGTGCCGGTACTGACCACGGAACCCCCAAGTAGAATTAAATTTTGATTCGGTCCAACCCCTAAATTGCCCGCATTCACGATCGCCCCAGCTTCCGGCATCGAAAATACAAATTGACTGGGATTGCCTACCAAACTGCTATAAAGATTCGCTTGTTTCGCATCAAACCATTGCAACGAGTCCGACCCAGACAAACCGATCCGATCTGCGGTCGTTGCCATGAACGAACCCGGAACATTTAAACTCGCTCCTGAACCAAACAGGATGCCACTGGGGTTCATCAAAAATAAATTAGACTGTCCCCCGGTGACTTGAATTAGTCCATTAATAATAGAAGGATTGCCCCCATTGATTCGCGTCAAAATATTTTGAATCTGGGGGTTAGACATAAAGTTAGCAATTTCTCCGGCGCTGAGTCCAAACTCTGTAAAAGTGTGGAAGAGGTTGCTGCCATCATTCGAGAGCGTCCCCCCCTCAATATTGAAGGTGGTTCCATTCGGGGTCACTTGGGTTTTGGTATCGTTGCCGGGAACGATCGGTTGGGCATGGCTGGGTGGAATAGCGAATATCCCGGAAAGGGAAAGCGTGAATAACCACCCTAGATAGATGCTTCTGATGGGTGAAATCATAGGTCTCTTTTTTATGGGGCATTAAAAATGGGATGAATCCCTTGCCCTTTTTCTGAGTTTAAATAAAGCGAATCGCTACAGTTTTAGGTTGGTAAAAATCAGAAAGGCTTGACGTGAGCAAAGGGGACTTGTTTTAAAAGAAATTTCAACTTGAACCGAGAATTTTAACGATTGAGTTTGACTTGAAACTTTACGGGATAAAAACCCCATTAAATTAAATACAGATTCTGGTGGAGAGGGGGAGGGGATAGTTTTAGAATAAACAAGGTCTAGCTCAACTCCAGCGCTCGGTTTATTTTTCCCACTGGCATTTGGGATCAGGTGAATAAAGGACGTTCATCCTTTTTACTACTCTAACCTACATTTGTTACCCCCCTTGTGACCTTGTCCGCCCCGAGTGCGATCTAGTTGGGTGCGTTGTTTGAGTCATCTGAGTAAAAAGAACGCAAATCTGATGCCATCCCTTAGAATAAAATTGCAATTTTTTGAGTAAGAAAAAGCTCAAAACCCAAGGGTTACTTAGGATTGGAGTTATGCAACTATAACGCAAAATAAACAGGGGCAGGTTTCCGAATCCTTTCGGGAAGACCAAGCTGGCTTAACACCAGGGGTAAAAGGGGATTCCAATCTATTCAAAATCTTTACAAATCCCTGCAAAAATTTACCAAGGCTTCAACCCTGATGTAGAGAGGCATTCGTTAACCTAAGACAAGATGCTCTCAATGCGATCGCAAAAGGGATCAAGTGCATCTCCCATCCCCTGTCCAAGGTCCGGGAACGGCACAACCGACAATTTTTACAAAGTCTTCATAATTGCGAAACAGTCAATCCTTGATAAATCCCTCCTACACTTAAAGAAGAGGGCGCAATTTGGAACAGGTGCAGCCTTGATTCTTAGGACCCCAGCCGGAAAGCAGGCGATCGCCTAGGTCCCCCTCCCCCGATCCCCTCCTCCCCTCCTCCCCATTGCGTTCGTTCGGCGAATGCATCAAGGGTCTTGGGGAACCATTCTCAACCCATTCCCCTGGACTCATATCCCACCGAAAGAAGGCCAATTCTAAAGTCTCTTTAAACCATAATGAAACCCACTCCCGAAACTGTTCCATTTGTTGATCTCACCCAACAACACCAACCGATTCAATCTGAAATACAACAGGCGATTCAAACCGTCATCGAACGGGGAGATTTTGTCCTAGGACAAGCCCTCGGAGACTTTGAAAACAGCTTCGCTCAAGCTTGTGGCGTGGAATTCGGCGTGGGGGTTGCCTGTGGGACCGATGCGATCGCCCTGGCCCTCCAGGCAGCCGGAATAGGTCCGGGAGATGAAGTCATCCTCCCCGCTAATACCTTTATCGCCACCCTAATCGGCGTCCTGCGGGCCGGGGCCACCCCAGTCCTCGTGGATTGTGACCCCTCCACGGCTTTAATCGACCTAGAAGCCGTAGAAAAAGCCATCACCCTCAAAACTCGCGCTTTGTTGCCAGTCCATCTCTACGGGCAAATGGTCTCCCCTGGACGACTCCAAGAACTCGCCGCAGCCCACAATCTGATTTGCGTTGAAGATGCCGCCCAAGCACACCTCGCCGAACGAGAAGGAGTCCGTCCCGGTGCCGTGGGTCTAGCTGCCGCCTTTAGCTTCTACCCCAGTAAAAATCTCGGCTGTTTTGGGGATGGGGGCATGGTCGTCACCGGCGATCGCGACTTGGCTCAAAAATTGCGAAGCTTACGCAATTATGGCGCGCCCAAAAAGTATCAGCATCTCGATCGCGGCACCAATAGCCGTCTCGATACCCTCCAGGCGGCCATCCTCCAGGCTAAACTTCCCTACTTACCCGACTGGAATCAAGCCCGAAATGCCTGCGCCCAACAGTACGATGCCTTACTCGAACCCCTCGGCGATCGGGGCATCCTCCCCATCCGCAACCTCAGTGGTAGCGGTCACGTTTATCACCTCTATGTTATTCGCATCACCAAAGCGTGCATTCTAAATCGGGACACCCTCCTAGAAAAACTGGGTTCCGAAGGCATTCAAACCGGCATCCATTATCCGTTACCCTGTCATCTGCAACCGGCTTATCAAAATTTAGGCTATCAAGCGGGGGATTTTCCCCAAGCTGAAGCGCTTTGCGAAGAGATTTTGTCTCTCCCTCTCTATCCGGGTTTGAGTCCGGCACAAATTGAGCGAGTGGTTGAGGCGATCGCCTTAGCAGTCCGTTAGTTAAACCCTTTCTCCTGCCCCTATTGTTACCCCAGATAAAATTATGCAAATTGGGCGTAAAGTTCCTTTTCTAATTGAGCAAAATTACCCGTGGATTGTGATTGGAATCCTCAGCGTACTTTATACTCCCCTCCTCTTCCATTGGTACGACGGGTGGATTAATAAAAGCATCAGTCTCGAACATGAATATTTTAGTCATGGATTAATCGGCCTACCCTTTGCTGCCTATATTTGCTGGCAGGACAAGCGCAAAAGATGGCAGAAACTCCCCCAACAGACCCATCCGCTAGGGGTGATTTTGATGGCGATCGGCGGAATTTTTTATATCACCGGCTTACCGGATTTTGTCAATTTATCCTTCCCCATCGTCCTCACCGGAACCTGTTTATGGCTGAAAGGAATCCCCGGAATTAAACTTCTAACCTTTCCATTGCTGTTAGTCTTCCTAGCCACTCCGAACCAACTTCCCTACTTGATTGCCCCTTATACCCTCCCCTTACAAAGTTTTATTGCCGGTTGTGCGGGGTTTATGTTGTCCCATGTAGGATTTAATGTCACCGTAGAAGGAATTTACCTATTCGTTAATCAACGAGTGGTAGAAGTCGCACCGCACTGTGCGGGATTGAAAATGCTGCTCACCAGTCTGTATGTGGCGTTAATGTTGCTCTACTGGACCGGATCGAATGAGTCGCGGACCAAAACTACGTTGTTTTTAGCCAGTACCGTGGCGATCGCCGTGATCGGTAATATTATCCGCAATGCCCTTTTGACTTTCTTTCATGGGGCGGGTCACGAACATTGGTTTGAATGGCTCCATGAAGGATGGGGCGGAGACTTGTATTCGGCTGCGATGTTAGGACTTTTAATTCCCACGCTCAGTGGAATTGATTGGATTGTTCATTATTTTTCCGTTCCAGTGGAAGACCCCACCTAACTGCTAGTCAGATCCACCTCCAACCTTCAAGATTGTCTAAACCAAAAGCTGGGATAAATAACTCAAGATGTCGCCGATGAAAGTCATGTATTTACCCAAATTCCTGCACAATTATTCCCTATCGCGAGTTGCTTTACTGTTATTTATGTTGGTCCTATTCGCGGTAGGGGCGGTTCCCAGCTACTTCAGTGGAAAATGGGCCTGGGTCTCTCCTCCGAATCTAGTCAATTTGAACCAGTTAAGGGAATTGACCAAGACGGGGTTAAACCTGAGTGAATGGGAAACCAGTGAACCCCAGATGGTGAAAATTGGGGGCCGCAATTGGGTGCAGCAGAACATTCAGGAGGGCGATCGCTTTGTGGCGGGTCTGTTGTTGCTCAATCAAACGGGTTCGATGCATCAACCACAAGTGGAGTGGATGGATATCGATGGATTTTGGCGGTGGAAAAAGGATTCCGAGCGATCGCTAACCTTCGAGGTGAATCCAGAATCGACCCCTAACCCGGATGAGTCCGTTGAGGTGAAAGCCCGATTCTTCCGAGGATGGACGACAGATCAAACCTACGCGATCGCCCAGTGGTATAGCTGGCCCACCGGGGGAAATCCGGCCCCCTTTAGCTGGTTCTGGCGCGATCGCCTCGCCCAACTCCAAGGAAACCGCCTTCCCTGGGTCGCCGTTACCGCGATCATTCCCATAGAACCCTTTGGGGAGATAGAATCAGTCAGACCTCTGGTTGAATCCTTAAGTCAAAACATTCAAAGCGCTTTAATCGAGGGTCCCTTTAACCCCCTGACCACAAGGGCAATCCCTGGGGACTCCTGAAACAGTTCCCCTCAACACTGGCGCATCTACGGGAACCCCTATTCACGAACGCACCTGGCTCCGAAAGAGGCCGATCCCCCTTGCTGTCGGGATCTTTCATCAAAAGCTGGGGGAACCTTCCATTCCCTACCCCACCACCCCTTCACCCGTTTTTGTCATCAGTGATCATGATTGAATCCTTCTCTTTCAGACAGTTTTATCACCTCACTGCCTTGACCCTAGCAGGGCTACATACGGGAGCGACGGTCATGCCCCTAGCGGCAGGGTTGAGCCTCGCCTTCAATACGAGAATACCCGAAGCTCTCAGCGCCCCGGTCCCCCCAGAACTCGCCCAAGGGATACCCGCCCCCCAAGCTCCATCCTTGCCTTCCATTCAGCCTGGACCCCCTGTTCCTCCGCCTCCGGGTCAACTCCCCCTGGCTACTCCTACTCCTACTAGCAGCCCTCAACTCAGCCAATTTTGCCAACCCCGTCAAGGATTGCCCGCCCCTACACCTCAGCAGGCGATCGCTCCCCAACCCTTGACACCCGGCCCACTCCCCCCTCCAGCCCCACCGCCGGTTCCCACTGCCCCTACCGCAGCAGCCGTTTCTCAACCCAACCCCTTCCTAGAGACCCCCTCTATTATTCCCGTCAACCAATTTCCCACAGAATCCTACCAACTTGCTCCTGGGGATCAGATTGTCATTGATGTCCAACCCTATCAAAACATCAGCATTCAAACCGTCGTGAATCCCCAAGGGCAAATCGTCATGCAGTTATTAGGACCTGTAGAGATTTCGGGATTAACGGCAGCGCAAGCTCAACAAAGAATTCAAGCCGGTTTAAATCAATTTTTAGTCGATCCCCGAGTCAATGTCGCCTTAATTGCCAAACGTCCGGTGAATATTACTGTCACCGGAGAAGTCACCCAACCGGGGTTTTATGTATTCCCGGCAGAAAATGCCAGAATTTCAGAAGTGTTAGCAGCCGTGGGTGGGACGACACCGGGATCCGACCTCACCTCCATCCTGATCCGACGTCCTCTGGGTGATGGCCGGTTTTGGCAACAGCGCCTCAACCTGTTGGTTTCCTTGCAAGCAGGCAGTCCCCCGCCGGATCTCTTGCTGCAAGAAGGGGATATCCTGATTGTCCCCAAGCAATCCTTAAGTGAAGCTCAGATTAATGACAGCAACATCGTCGCGCGATCGCGCCTCTCTCCGCCCCAAGCTGTCGGCATCCGCGTCATTGGCGAAATCACTCGTCCGGGGTTTTATAATCTCCCCCCCTCGGTTAATCCGATCCAAGATGCCTTAGTGATTGCTGGGGGGTCTACACCGGCTGCTGACCTGCGATCGGTCCGAGTGCGACGAGTCCTCAGTGATGGGCAGATTAGCGAGGAAACCGTTGACCTCTATACCCCCTTACAAACCGGCACCCCCTTTCCCGAACTGCGCCTCGGCAATGGCGATATTATCATCGTCCCCACCCTTGATTTAAACGACGCCGCCTTTAATTACAACAACAACGTCGTTTCTAACTCCACCTTAGCCACCCCCCAACCCGTCGGCATTACCATCGTCGGCGAAGTCACCCAACCCGGATTCTATATCCTCCCCGCTTCCCCCCGTCCTATTCCTACTGCATTACAGATTGCCGGGGGAACCACTCCCGTGGCTGATTTGCGAGGCGTTCGGGTCCGGCGAACCCTGCCCGATGGTCGCGTCAGCGAAGAATCAATCAATTTACTTTCCTCATTACAAGGCAGTAACTCATTCCCTGATCTCCGATTAGCCAATGGGGACGTGCTGATCATTCCTAAACTCGGGTTAGAAGAAGCCCGGACTTATGACAGTAACGTTGTTTCCAATTCCACCCTAGCGGCCCAACAGCCTGTTGCCATTACAGTCCTCGGAGAAGTAGCTGCACCTGGATTTCATGTAGTCCCTCCTTCCCTGAGTCCCATTCCCACTGCGTTACAGGCCGCCGGTGGGATTACAACGGCAGCAGATTTGCGGACGGTCCTGATCTGTCGGGTGATGGCAAATGGGACCGTTAGTGAAGAACGGGTCAACCTGTACGCCTCTCTGGAAACCGGCAGCGCTTTACCGGATTTACGCCTAGGAAATGGAGATGTGGTGATTGTCCCCAAATTGGGATTAAACCAGGACCCAGGATATAACCCGCGCATCGTCGCGGAATCTACTCTAGCTGCGGCCATTCCGGTCAATGTGACTATCCTCGGAGAAGTGGCACAACCCGGATTTTTTACCCTTCCCCCGTCCGATCGTCCCGTAGCTGATGCGATGCTACTAGCCGGAGGGATTACCTCTAATGCTGATTTGCGGGCGGTTCGGGTCCGTCGTAGCCTTGATAATGGAGGAATTTCAGAAGAAATCCTGGACCTGTACACTCCCCTGCTGACCGGGGCTGAACTTCCCGAACTGCGGTTAGCTAATGGGGATGTGGTGTTCATTCCGACCATCGAAAGTAGCACCGATGAATATTACGATCGCGTCCTCGTCTCTCGTTCCACCCTATCCGTGCCGCAGATTGTCGTTCGGGTGTTGAGCTATCCTGCCGGGGGCATTAGCGTCGTTCCCGTCCCCAGTGGCAGTACCTTTGCCGATATTCTCAATGCGGTTCCCCTCCTGAGTGCAGACCTGAACAATATTGCGCTGATCCGCTTCGATCCCGAACAGGGTAAAGCGGTGACTCGGGAAATCAATGCCCAAGAACTCTTGCGCGGGGATCTGGCTCAAAATGTCCCGTTAGAAAATAATGATGTGATTGTCATTGGTCGCAATCTGGTGGGGAAAATTACTTATGCCCTAGGGACCTTTACTCAACCTTTCCGCGATATTCTGGGATTTTTACTGTTTTTTGATTCCTTGAGAGATAGTGCCACACTCCTCTTTGGACCCAACGGGGATGACAATGAAAATAATACAAACAATTAATCAGCCCCGAAGGGTCTTATGCTACAATCAAGGGAGGGTCTCTACAGCCAGTCTAAATCAGACAATAGATTTGAAGAGTTGAAGGGTCTATTCTGCTTGGGATTCCTCGGGAAAGCATCGGCTCCGATTCCTAAGCAAATTATCTAATTGATTGAGACTTGCTCAATCAACTGTGGAATTCCCCATCCAGGAGTAGGAGCATCTGGCGACGGTTCAGCGGGAGGGAGCAAGATGCTCTCACGGATTAACTTGATGGTCAGAATGATTTGGGCTTGCTCTATATAATCTATATAAAATGAAAAAGATGAATTTTCGGAATTCTGTTCATCCTTAATCTTTAATATCCTTCATCCTTACCCCTATTCCTATCATGGCTCCACCCATTCTCAAGCGCTACGCGATCGCTTTTGGTAAATACAAATGGTTTGGTTTCGCGGCTTTTGTCCTAACCTTGGGCGGGGCCGGATTTGTGGCGATGCAACCCCCTCCAGAGGTGACCTATCGGGCGCGCGGAGCGATGACTTACACCACTCCGGCGGTGACCTTTTCAGCAACCGGAAGCACAATTCAAGAACAGGGTAAGCAACTACCGAAAGAGATTCTCCTGGCTGAGAATGTGGTAACGGCGGTGGGAACCCAGATCAATGAAGACCCCAGACAATTGGTTCGGGAGGTGTCTGTAAGGCTCCCTAAATCTGATGGCCCTCCTCAAATCGAAATAGCCTATACTCATCCCAATCGGGAAACCGCCCAAACCGCCGTGCAAGCCCTCATGGAAGCCATGATTGAGCAAAGCCGAATGCTGAATACTTCAGCTTTACGACGGATGATCGACACCATTGAGGATCGGTTGCCGGAAGCTCTAGCGGAACTTAGAGAAGCAGAACAGAACCTTGAAGAGTACGAACGGGAAGAGGCGGTAGCAATTTTGGCAGCCAGAAGCGGGGGATTGGCTGGGGCGATCGTGGCCAACCAAAACCAGCAGCGCGAGATTCGCTTACAGTTAGAAGGGCTTGATGCCCAGCTTGCCAGTTTAGAACAGCGCCTAGGATTAACGGCAGATCAAGCCTACGTCTCCCAAGCCCTCAGCGCTGACCCGATTATCGCCCAATTGAGAGCGGCTTTGCATCAAATAGAGTCCCAGCGGGAACTCCTCAGTAAAGATTTTCGCCCACTCCATCCTCAGATGATTGAGTTGCAAAAGCAGGAAAGCTCTTACAATGAATTGTTGGAGCGCAGAGCCACAGAAGTCATCGGTGGGGGAGGCATGGCTGCCCCCTTAATGAATAGCGCCCAAATTCGCAAGGACAGTAGTCTCGATCCGGCAAGGCAACAGTTAGCGCAAACCTTGGTGAGTTTACAAACCCAGCGGGAAACCTGGGTTCAGCAATTGAATTCTCTGACCCAAACGGAACAACAATTGCAGAGGGATTATCAAACCCTGCCGAATAAACAGCTTGAACAGGGACGGTTAGCTCAACAGGTGGCACTCAAGCAAGACCTTTACAATAAAATGCAGCAAGCTTTGGCAGATGCGAAAGCCGCTGAAGCCGAAACGTCCAGCAGCTTGAGTATTGCCCAAGAAGCATCGGTGTCTAAAAACGAAGTGAGTACACAACCCCCGGCGCTGATTTTCGCCCTGGGGGGACTGATTGGCATCCTAGTCGGGAATGCCTTGATTTTTGCCATTTCCTTACTGGAAGGGAAATTTTATACGATGGAGGAAGTTCGCGGGGCGTTGCAGCAACAGGACCTGCGGATTCTGGGAATTTTACCCGAGGTGTTTACCCCGGAGTTGAATGCTCACGAGATGCCGATTTTGAGGGATCCGGATTCTCCTTATTTGGAGTTTTATGAAAACGTCCGCAGTAATTTGTTGCGGATAGGAGAAAAAGCACCCAAGGTCCTGTTGATTACCAGTGTGGCGGCGCAAGAGGGGAAAACTGTTTGTGCTTATAATTTGGCGATCGCCGCAGCGCGTGCAGGGAAGCGGACTTTACTGATTGAAGCGGATTTGCGATCGCCCTCCCAAGCGCAGAGTCTGCAAGTGGCGATCGAACCCGACGCCAACCTCGAACCCCTACGCTATTATGGACAGTTCCACCAATGCATTCGCCTCGTGCCAGAAATTGAAAACCTCTACCTTGTTCCCAGTGCTGGTCCTCTCAAAAACAGCGCAGCGGCGATCGAATCCAACGAATTCCGCCGACTCCTGGAAGATGCCAGAGCTCGGTTTGATTTAGTGATTTTGGACTCTCCCGCACTCAGCGTCAACAACGATGCCTTTTTACTAGAACCCTTTAGCGATGGGATGATTCTCGTCACTCGACCCCGCTATACCCAAGGCGGAATGTTAACGGAATATGTTGAACCCCTGACTGAATCAGAAACCGTCCAACTCTTAGGTGCGGTGATTAATGGTGCCGATATTCCCGTAGCACTACCGGAAAGCATTTCCAGCAAACCCCCCTTACCCCTCACCCACAGCCCAGAAGCTCCCCAGCTTGAATCAATAGACAGCAAGCCTCCCAAAATCCCTACCCGCATCAGCCGGTAGTGGGGTGGGTTTGCTCCAGTCCAATAGACTTCTTGCAAAATTCTAAACAGCCCCCCTTTTTAAGGGGGGTTGGGGGGATCAATCCTTTTTTTTGCAAGAGGTCTGAGGTCTAATGGAGATCCCCTAAACTTTTTTATTAACAAGCGTCCCAGTTTCCGATCAACGGTTTTCCGGTAAGCAGTTGTCTGTTTGAATTGGAAAATAATTCCACCAAAAGTTCTATTCTTGCCAGCATCAAATCTTCGCGAGAGTAACTCACTGAAAATCTTAAAACCAGATCGGGAAACATGGACAAAAAATTGGCCGTTTGAGATTTTGGAAAGCCGTTTGATTGTCTTCCTTTAGTCAGGATCCCAGAATTTCTTCTTGAATTCCCCGTCAGCCTTTAGAGAAGCCTTCTTTCCCTCTGAAAATTCAGAAACTTTTTACAGGTTTAAAATTTTAGCCCGTCCACTCAAATAACTGGGTGTGTTGAGGCTCGGGAACAATGCTATTGTGGATGAGCGTCACGCAACGTTAAGCTGAAGCACCTATGGGAGCTTAGGTTTGACAATTTGTAGATAGGAAAGGCTTGTATTTCCTTAAGACCAATGTGGTTCAATGGATACTTGTTTAAACATGGTATGGGGAGTTTTAGGTGTGTTCTTACATCAGCTTGTATTGCGTCTGAGTTTGCTGGCCGGTATTAGTGCAGCTATTGTGCTGCCATCAGGATTAAGTTTAGCCAATCCTCACCCCGTGGGCAACACAACCGGGCAGACTGCTGAGGTGCCCAACAGCAAACAGAATACCAGACCTGTTCCACCCACTGCTCCACAACAGGAGTCAACGGTTACCTACACTCAACGAGAACTCGAACAGATTATCCTCTTGTTCCAAGAGGTCGAACGGCAAGGACTAAGGCCCCAACAAGCTCAGGAGATCCAATCCCTGATTCGCGAATTAGAACAACTGAGCGATCAAGGGCAGCCCCAGGTGGTCCTCTCCTCTAGGCAAGCGCAACAAATTCGCGGGTTGTTGACTTCCTTAACCCCCCAAGAAATCTCCCAGATTCAAGAAGCTCTGGATTTGCCTGAAGTGCAAGTGGGTTTATTCACCCAACAAGAGATTTCTGAAATTTTAATAATCCTGGACGGAATTCAACAGCTAAGACTGCGGCCCCAGCAAACTCAGGAGATTTCCAGGTTAATTCAAGATTTAGAAGCAATTCAAGCACAGGGGCAGCCCCAAGCCATTCTATCTCCTGAGCAAACTCAACTGGTTCTCTCGGTGATCGAGTCCCTGACCCCACAAGAACGCGCCCAGATCCAATCTGCGGTAGGAGTGGAACTCGCCCGAGGGACTCGCCTCGATCGCGCAACGGTCCAAGAGTTGATCTCATTTCTGACAATTATCCAACGCTTAAATTTACGACCCCAACAACAGCAAGAAATTCAAACTCTTGTCCAGGAACTAGAGGCACTTGAAGCCCAAGGGGATCTGGTGGTGTTCTTATCTCCTGAGCGAGCCGAACAGCTCCAAAACTTAATCAGCTCTCTGAGTGAGGAAGAACTGGCTCAAATTGAGCAAAACATTGACTCCCAAGGGCCAACCCCCCGGAGGTTTACTCCCGAAGAAGTCGCCGAACTCCTCGTTGTATTAGAAACAGCCCGAGAAGAGGACCTCACCCCGGAGCAACTCCGGCAAGTGAATCAGTTAACCGAAATCTTCCAACGCCGACAGGCAGAAACCGATGGAGATATTATTCTCCCCGCTGCAGAAGTTGAGATTTTACTGAGTTTTATCGACTCATTAACCAGTAAACAAATGCGACGAATTGCCGTTGCCTTAGGCGCACCGGGGAACTTTCCGGGGATTAGCCTCAGTAACCCGACTGGATTTGGTGGGGGTTGGGGCAATCTGGGGGTTGGAGTGATCTTCAACAACCGAAATCGGTTTTCGAGTGAAGATGGGGCAGTTTCATTTTTTATGGGGTTTGGGGATCCAGAAGAGTCGGTCGCCCTGGATGCAACTCTCTCGATCACAGGTTTGTCTAATGAGAGTGGACAAGATGATAATCTCGGTGCAGGTAGCATCAGCCTGCAAGCCAGTCGTCTGCTCCCGAACAATTTTTCCGTTTCAGTGGGAGTGGTCAATCTTGTGGATTGGGTTGATGCCGCCAGTGATACGGGCCGCAGTTTCTATAGCTCGGTGAGTAAAGTCCTGATTTTTGATGAAGACATTGAAAAACCCTTTAGTCTGGGGTTTGTCACCCTCGGAATCGGCAACGGTGTTTTCCGAACTGAGGATAATGTCGACCCCACGGATGAATTTGGGGGAACACAACTGAATGTGTTTGGCAGTTTCGCCACCTCAATGGGTTCCCAGGCTCATGCGATCGCAGAGTGGACTGGAACTGACTTGACAATGGGCTTATCTGTGGTACCCTTTAGGAGGATTCCCTTGGTCGCGAGCTTTGGACTCAATGACTTAACAGGTAACGCCGGTGATGGGGTGCGCTTAAATTTGAATATAGTCTACGGCATTTCTTTTTAAACAACTGCACAGTCGTTATTCTCTCCTTTTTGGAGAAAGCGAAAAATGCACGATCACCGCTAGGTACGATAAAACAAGTAAAGGCATTACCCAAACAATGAACAGGTTTGGTAATCGCCGATCAAGGGTAAATGGGTATTTACAAATACCTGTGCAGTCAAAGTGGGAATGAAATGAGCTACCTCCCAAGTCTTTGATGCAGAGAGTAGCAGAAACCTGGCAACAGAGGACATGATGACATTCAGTCCCCCGGCGAACCCTGCGCCCTATCACCTCACTGATGTTCTCAGATGAGATAGGGTTGTCGGTTTAAAATCAGCTATGTACCTCATCTCCTTTTCGGGGATTGAAGTGATCCAGATGGTAGATGTCTTGTATCCAAGACTCTCAAGGAGTGTTTGCGTCAACGTTGATGGGCAGTCGATTAGAGTTTGAATTTAAGAGCTCTCGGTCTCCCAATATTAGGGCCAACTGTCCATAGGAAGCGGCTATACCCGCATCGCTTCCTCCCAACTGTTTTGAGTTGGGTATTCTCGCGGGATGTGGTTATATGAACGGAAAACAGCGATTCTCGAAACTTAAATCATCTAGTAGCCGCCTTTTCTTTGTAGGGATGGCAGCTACTGCCTCAGCAATATCGATCTCAGCAGGCGCACCAGCGAATGCTCAATCTCCTATTTCACCGATTAATCCGGTGATCCCGCCGGATCCGATTACGCCTGCGTTACCGATCGGAACACCCGTAGCGCCTCCGCCGACGCCAACGCCGACGCCGACGCCGACCCCGCCAGTAGCGCCTCCGGTGCAACCGCCAGTAGCGCCCCCAGTAGCGCCCCCGGTAGCGCCCCCAGTAGCGCCCCCGGTAGCACCCCCGGTAGCGCCCCCAGTAGCGCCCCCGGTAGCGCCCCCGGTAGCACCCCCGGTAGCGCCCCCAGTAGCGCCCCCGGTAGCGCCCCCGGTAGCGCCCCCGGTAGCGCCCCCGGTAGCACCTCCGGTAGCGCCCCCAGTAGCGCCCCCAGTAGCGCCCCCGGTAGCGCCCCCAGGGATCCCCACGGATGTCTTAAGCTTCCTGCAAGGTCTTGCTAACCGACTCGGGATTCCTTTAGGTCAGTTGCTTAATACGCCTCTGGTCCAGGCTGCGCTCACCAAGCCTAACACCCTAGCCATTCTGAATGCGGCAGAAGCTGCTTTTGCCAGAGGTGGAATTGGATTGCTAGAAGGATATAACAGCATCAGTTTAGCCTCGGTGGTGGCACGGACTACCAACCCAGGGGATGCAGTAGCCATCTTCGATCGCCTGAGCACGGCAAGACTGCAATTCATGGTCTTCCGTCTCGATCGCAGCAACCTGGCTGGTTCACTCCTATCTGCCCTGGAATCTTCCCAATTTGGTCGATACGGTAGCATCACCTATGGAGAGTATCTGGTTTACAAAGATACAGGAATCCGCTTCCAAAGCTTTGATAACCAGTTCCTTCCCCAGCTCAACTTCGACTTGATCCTAGAAGACTTTGGAAATCAGATCCCGGGTCTATAGAATCCCCCTTTCTAACGCTTCTGGTTAATCAACGGTGAATTTCAGTGGGGATTGGCGTTGCGCCTTTCCCTTCTGCACCGAAGTTAAAAAAACTCCTAGAGTTTTTTCAGACTCGTTAGTCAGGTCGCTCTTTCGGGTCCTCTGTGCCCTAATCAAATCAAAGCGGATCAATCGTTGATCCATAGCAAAGCCTACACTCTCCAAGGGGTGTAGGCTTTCTCTATGACCATTTGTTCGGGGTTAAAAAAGTTTAAAACTATCTGGAGCCTCAACGAGCTAACCCCAGGTAGAGCCACCTTGCCTAAGAAGCAATTGTAGGGTGGGCAGTGCCCACCTGACTGACGGTGGGCACTGCCCACCCTACAATTGCTTTTTCCCACCCTACTAACCCCAGATAGAGCCACCTTAAGAATGGCGATTTTTGTAGAAGGGCCAAGATCCGGGTCTCAGAAGATCTGTAAAACCGCAGTATAATAGACGCCAGTGGCTAATTTTTGCAACTTAGCCCTTAAACGTATCTTGTATTTTAAACAGTGGAACTTTCCTGTAAAAGTGAATACGCGCTGTTAGCCCTCTTAGAGTTAGCAAGCCAATATGATAAAGGAGAGCCGCTACAAATTCGCCAGATAGCTGCTCAACAAAATATTCCTGACCGTTACTTAGAGCAACTTTTAGCCTCCTTACGGCGCTGTGGTCTGGTTCGCAGTCAAAGGGGCGCAAAAGGTGGCTATCTTTTGGCTCGGGAACCTTGGAAAATCACTCTCTTAGATGTGGTGACCTGCATAGAAGGATTAGATGCCGGACTCTCGGAAAACGATTCAACCCCCAAAACCCTAGAGAATGAAGTTGTTCGAGAGGTCTGGAAAGAGGCTCAGGAAGCCTCTAAATCTGTCTTGCAAAAATATACCCTGAAAGATGTTTGCGAACTGCGGAATGCCAAGCAGCAGGGTAATATCATGTACTACATTTAAAGCCAATTCATAACCCTCGGGGGAATTCATCGGGTCTATCCTCAACTCAAGAAGCTGCTGTTATTAACTCAGGTTCGTCTTGTCAACCTAGGCAATAAACACGAAAAAAGCCATGCACAGAGCATGGCAAAGTCTGACAAGAAAACCTCTAAAATTCTTAACCTTTAGAGGGTTCCAGTATTTGTGATGATGAATTAAAAATCAGGGGAGTGTGAACCCCCCTCATCCAGAAATTGTACTGATTTTAGAATCGGAACGTGGTACGGATGGTTCCAATCACCACATCATCGTTGAAATCGTTGTGATCCGGAGCCGTCAACCAGATAAAGCCCGGAGTAATAGCAATATTCTCCGTGAGCTGATACTGGTAAAACCCTTCAACGTGGTAAGAAGTATCTGTATCTTCAAGCGCCCCATTAAAATCATCTGTGGTGACTCGGGGTTCCATACCGAAAATCAGACCCAATTGGCTGCCCGGAGGTCCAGCGTTAACCGCTAAGTTAACGGCCCAGTTCCAGATGCCCAAGTCGCCTTTAACACCTTCGTCGAGGATGCGAGCGTTAGTGTAACCGGCCCAACCTCCGACAGCAAAGGCTCCCGTATCATAACCTAGTTGAACACCATAGGCGTTGCTGATGGTGGTGTAAGAGCGCAATGTTGGAGAATCTTCACGAATGGGACCAGAAATTGTAGGAGTAGCAAGCTGGCTACCTGTGGCCAGATCGGTGCGATAGGCATTGACGTAAGTCAGACCTAGTTGCAGACCTGTAACTGGCTTAAAGACCACTTGGGCTAAGGCTCCGTAAGGGCCATCGGTTAGACCGTTGCGACGGGTCGGGGTTCCAGCATTTCGAGCTAAATACCCCAGGCTGACTTCTGCAGGACCGGCATCAAAATTTAAGCCAATCCCGGAGCCTTCAACCATGTTATAAATGGGAGCGCGGGTCCCGAACCGAGACAGGGCGCCGCTGCCCCCATCTCCATCCAAGGGGGTGATGGTGCTGGCAAAGTCAGGGACAATACCGCCTACAGGAAGAAAGACAACGCGGGCGTTGCCAACAGTGGTTTCATAGGCTAACCAATCGAGTTCGACGTTGGTGCTGCCCGATTGGTAAGGGCCAACTCCAAACTTGAGGTCACCTTCCGGGGTGAAGGTGTTGGTACCGGAGAAGGAGTCGAGATTATTGATTTGGAGTCGGGTGTACAAGAAGTCGTCCCCAGTAAAGCTGGTCACAAATGCCAAACGAGTGCGGGTTCCAAATTGAACGCCACTTTCGGTTTCGCCTCCGACGCTATTTCCACCTTCGGACAAGGACAAGGCAAAGATAGATTCGCCAAAGAGTTTGGTGGTGGTGGAAAACTGATTGGCTTCAAGTTCAGTGACCCGCACTTCCAGGGCGTCTACACGACCCCGTAAGGTGGCGAGTTCAGCCCCAAACTCTTCAACTAACCGTTGCAGGGTGATCAGGTCGTCTCTGCCTAGCACCCCTTCGATTTGAGCGGCAATGATTTCGTTGATGCGCTCTAAACAGGCGTTTAAACCGGCAGCAAATTCATAACGAGTTAAGGCCCGGTTGCCGCGAAAGGTCCCATCGGGATAACCTGCGATACAGCGATAGCGCTCAACTAGGGATTGGAGGGCTTGGAAGGCCCAGTCAGTGGGTTGCACGTCCCGGAGTTGAGACACGGAGGTGACTTGGGTGATCAGACCACTATTCGCTTCAGATCCGTATTCAGTGAGTTGTTGTAAGATGTTGGCCGTTTCTGCCGCCGACGGTTCAGCATCTTGGACTTGGGCGATCGCGCCGTTTAAGTCAACCCCATTTGCCGAAAATTCAGTCGGTGGGGCGAACTCATTTGCCTGAGCGGTTGGCATCCAGTCGGCTGGGATTTCCGAGGCGATCGCCTCAGATGCACCCACTCCGGACCCTAAAGCCGCTCCAACTAACGCTGAAGCTAATACTGCTGGACTGACCAACAGCGAATTCCACAATACTTTAGACATTTTCCCTCTTCTCCTCACACCAATTTAGAGTTCGATGGAATACTTTCCCCTGGACTACATTGGGGAAATCAAAACCAACAGCAGAGTGATTATACAGGCTTTCCCCAAATTTGCGGGCCGAATTCACGTGGCCCTGGACGGATATAGGCTGTTCTGGGTCACCCCCCTAAGTCACCTTGGGAGTTTTGGCATCAATCCGCTCGCAAATTAGGGCGCTAGTGTACCCCTGTTGTGAGTGCCTTTATCATGGCCTAAAACTGTAGTTCGGTCAAGAACTTTTATCTATTAATTCTCCCTGGTAGCATTTGTTACCAATTACTCTGGGCTTTTTCCTTTCCTACAAGTAGCGTTATGAGGTATGCCGATGGGTAAAGTTCGTCCGCCTTGTGGATTATAACCTGAATTTTGTCTAGCCCATAAGTTGAATTATAAATTTTGCTAATACCGCGCTTGAAGATTGGAGCGATTGAGAGGGAGAGGGGGAGACCTCCAAAACCCGTCATGCAAAAGATTTTGGGGGAATTATTGGCATTTATTTCAATCAAGTCTATAGCGCATCTAAATCAGTTTGACCTAAAAATAGCAAGCTTTCTACCTCGCAGTCTAAAGTCCTTGGGCTTAGAGCTATTGTCAAATTAATTTTGGGTTACTAATAGTGCATCTAAATCATTCAAACATTCTAGTTAGGTTCGCCATAGGCTGTTAATGAGATGAAAAAATAACCCGATTTTTTTTGCTTTCATTATGGGAAGTAAATCCTAATTTATTGTTAATACATGAGTGAGAAATTGCATTCTTCCTTAACCGCCACAAGCATCTGCAAACCAAAAACTGATTTAAAATAAGGATTGAACTGCTATCCGCTCAGACCAGAGCTTTGGTTTGTTTCAAATTTTTGTTAAACTTTAAATTTACTCAATTAAAATATAATTTTGCCAACCCAATTATTCTTCAATAGATTACATGAAAATGTTAGGCTGTAGTGGCAGTTTATGAATTACCACTACAGCCTAATGCTGTCATACATGAAGAGTTATCGAAATTTTTAAAAGTTGCTACAGCATTTTTTAAAATTCAGTTAATTGAATGATTAATGCGGATGATTTGCCAATTATACAAAAGACAAGGGGGAAAGATTAACGTATTTTTTAGCCGTTTGCTTTGTTACAACAACTTCTAAACCGTCTCCTATTATGGAAACCTTCGGGAGGTTCAAGGCGATCGCTCTTTCCCCATCTACCCCCCCACCCATTCCAATACAACTCGCACCCTTTTAAAAGAACCCACATAAAAGAACCCACAGTCTCAGCCAAAAACCTCTATGTTTAAAACCCTTTGAAAGCTACACTCAGCGCGAGAATGTCAGTCTTCCCATTCTAACCTAATACCAAATCCGATAGTCTCAAGTCGGTTTACTCTATGAAACTGCACAGGTGGGCTATAGCCCTGCGCCCCGGGCTACGAAGCGTGTTAGTATAGCCTCGCTGGATTGGCTGCGGGTTTTTATGTCGATAACCGAATTCCTTGATAACAAGGGTAGAAATCCATCAAATTTTCTCCAGACAAACCCATTAAAAAGAAACCCCCCTTAATTAATTAGGGGGGTTTCAATATCTGGGCTACCCAGTTTTCAAAAGCTTAAGACCAAGGTAGCATCCGGAATCGAATTCCCTGGATTTAGCCCAGGGGTTGATTCCAATTGCTGGTTTTAGAATCGGAAAGTGGTCCGGATGGTTCCAATGACCACATCATCGTTGAGGTCGTTATGATCTGGAGCGGTCAACCAGACAAAGCCCGGAGTAATGGCGATATTCTCCGTCAGTTGATATTGGTAAAACCCTTCAACGTGCAGAGAAGTATCCGTATCTTCGAGAGCTCCATTAAAATCATCGTTGGTGACCCGAGGTTCCATACCCACGACTAGACCTAATTGGCTGCCCGGAGGTCCAGCGTTAACCGCTAAGTTAACGGCCCAGTTCCAAATGCCCAAGTCGCCTTTAACACCTTCGTCTAGGATGCGAGAGTTAGTGTAACCGGCCCAACCTCCGACAGCAAAGGCTCCCGTATCATAGCCGAGTTGAACACCATAGGCGTTGCTGATGGTGGTGTAAGAGCGCAATGTTGGAGAATCTTCACGAATGGGACCAGAAATTGTAGGAGTAGCAAGCTGGCTACCTGTAAGCAGATCGCCACGGTAGGCATTCACGTAAGTCAGACCTAGTTGCAGACCCGTAACGGGTTTAAACACCAATTGGGCTAAGGCTCCGTAAGGGCCATCGGTCAGACCGTTGCGACGGGTGGGAGTCGAGGCATTTTCTGCTAAGTAGCCGAGGCTAACTTCTGCAGGGCCTGCATCGAAAGTTAAACCAATCCCAGAACCCCGAACCATGTTGTAAATCGGAGCGCGGGTCCCGAACCGAGATAAAGCACCACTGCCACCATCGCCGTCGAGGGGGGTGATGGTGCTGGCGAAGTCATCTGCTGCCCCAGCATTTGCCATAAAGACAACATTAGCAGGGCCAACGGTCGTGCTATATAACAAGCTATCTAAGCGGACCGTGGTATCTCCAGATTGGTAAGGGTCAACCCCAAATTTCAGGTCCCCTTCGGGAGTGAAGGTGTTGGTGCCAGAGAAGGCATCGAGGTTGTTGATTTCGAGTCGAGTTCTGAGTAAATCTTCACCTGTGAAGCTGGTATCGAAGTTCAACCGAGTGCGGGTGCCAAATTGAACACCGCTATCGACATCGCCACCGACACTGTTTCCACCTTCTGCTAAAGATAAGGCGAAGATAGATTCACCAAAGAGTTTGGTGGTGGTGGAGAATTGATTAGCTTCGATTTCGGCGACGCGCACTTCGAGGGCATCTACCCGACCGCGCAAGGTTGCCAGTTCTGCGGCAAACTCTTCAGTTAAGCGCTGGAGGGTTAACAGGTCGTCTCTGTTGAGAATCCCTTCAAGCTGGGCGGCAATGATTTCGTTGATGCGCTCTAAACAGGCGTTTAAACCTGCGGCAAATTCATAACGAGTTAAGGCGCGGTTCCCACGGAAGGTCCCATCGGGATAACCGGCGATACAGCGATAGCGCTCAACCAGGGATTGGAGTGCTTGGAAAGCCCAGTCCGTGGGTTGCACGTCCCGGAGTTGAGACACGGAGGTAACTTGGGCGATGTTATTGGTGCCACCCCCTTCCCGACTGTATTGATTGAGTTGTTGTAAGACGTTGGCGGTTTCGGTGGCCGACGGTGCGTCTTGTTGGACTTGGGCGATTAGGTCAAATCCGCCTGCTGAAAATGCAGTGGGTGCAGCCAACTCATTGGCTTGGGCCACGGGCATAGAATCAGCTTGGGTTTCGGAGGCGATCGCTTCCGGTGCGCCCACCACGGACGCTAAGGCCGCTCCAACTAACGCTGACGTTAAAACTGCTGGACTAACCAACAGAGAATTCCACAATACTTTAGACATTTTCCCTCTTCTCCTCACACCTTTAATTATCTAAACGATTTGACTCGCGTCTCTCCTCAATCTTTCAGACAGGAGATAACAAGCCAAAAGAAGGAAATTCAGAGCTGTTTCATTGCTCTTAACCCCTTGATGGGTTATATCCACTTCTCAACTGCACCGATATAGATTTTTAGCCGGAACAGTTATAGGTCCCCACTACCTAGGGTGGGGGTGCTACGGCAGAGCCTAGAACCAGAGGCATCCCCTCCAATCATTAATCTCCCCGATGGAAAAACTAGCCCCATCAAGGATGAGGATGTAAAATCCTCAATCCGACGGCTCGGTTTTCTGATCGGGTTTTTAGTAACCGGATCAAGCTGGTTTCGGAGTTGGCTGGAGGGCCTATTGCTTCTGACAAACTCTCGACTCATTATATAGTCAGCGAGATAGTGGCTGCTTACTTCTGTTATAGATTAACAGATTTACTTCGATTGGAACCGGATATTTGCAAGTCTTTGTTGTTTCTTGCGACCGATGGTAACCCTTGAACGGTTCAGTTCTATGGTGTTTTTTTTCTACTTCAAGGGCAAATAAACCCTATTTTTACTGAAAATTTTCGGTTCAGGGCCAGCCAATGCTCGATCTGAGGCAATAGGCTCCCAGGGATGACTGAAATTAAGATTTTGGAGTTCCCCGATCGCCTGAATCAAGAGGTTTTAAGAAAGCTGAAGAGCCATTAGCTGTGATGGGATCGGGGTGATTAAGCGCTTTCGAGGGTGACGACCTCTGGAGAGTGGCCCAGGACTGAAAAAACTTGACGATGCTCGAATAACTCCAACAGGTCCGCGTTGATTTTGTTATGAATGGCTTCTTCCCGGAGAATTCTGAGGGCCGCTTCTACAGGCAATCCTCTCTTGTAGGGGCGATCGCCTGCGGTGAGCGCATCATAAATATCAGCAATGGTCATAATCTGGGCCTGGATCGGAATTTCATCTCCTTTCAATCCCCTTGGGTAGCCGGAGCCATCTATCTTTTCATGATGGCCGAAAGCGATCTTCGGCACATCTTTGAGATCCCGGGTCCAGGGAATGCGCTTCAAAAACTCATAGGTATGAGTCACATGATATTCAATAGACAAGCGTTCTTCTGGGGTCAGATTCCCCTTCGGGATCAACAGTTGAGTAATTTCATCAGGATCGATCAAGGGCTTCAATTGACCATCCACATCTCGATAGATCTGTTGAGACAGTTCTCGGAGGCGCGCCAGGGGTTCTTCCGCGAGAATACGCGGTTCGTTGGCCTCTAACAAGAGTTTCCAGTAACTATTCAGTTGCTCTATCTTCTCTTGGAGTTGACGGTCTAATTCCTGCAACTCCTGACAATGAGAACAGGCGTTTTCGGGGTGGCGAGGAAGGTGCGAGGGATGCTCAATCAAATACCTAAACTTATTTTGAGCGCATTCCATTTCCATCGTTCGCTCCGCTAAGGCAAAGCGATGGCGGATCACCTCTAGTTGTGATGGATAGAGCTTTTTCTGCTTCACTAAAATCGCTTCAGGGACGCCAACTTTGCCAAAATCATGCAACAACGCTGCATAGCGGACTTCTTGGATTTGACGAACGCTAAACTTGACATCTCGCATGGGTCCAGTTGTCACCGTATTGGCCTCTTGACTGAGGCGAACGGTCAGTTCGGCTACCCGCTCAGAATGTCCAAAGGTACAGGGATCCCGTGCTTCAATGACCTGCACCGATGCGGTTACAAAACCCTCGAACAGATGTTCAATACTTTCTTGCAGATGATTTCGTTCAATGGAGATCGCAGCTTGGGATGCCAAACTTCTGACGATGCGCTCTTCCCATTCTGAGTAAGACTGCGTGACTTCGGTCACGTTTTCTGGAGTGACGACCACATCGGCCTGAGTCTTACGATTAATCAGTTGGAGTACGCCGATCATTTCCCCCTGACGGTTTTGCATAGGCAGCACCAGGACCGAACGAGTCGAGTAGTCCAGATCTCGATCGACACTGCGCTCTAGCTGATAAGGGACTGTGGGTGGCAAGGCGTAGGCATCGGCGAGATTTAGGCTTTCTCCAGTAAGGGCGACATAACCGGCCAAACTTTTAGGCGTTAGGGGTATGGCGAATTCCTGAAATGAAACTTGAGGCAGAGAATCGTTCTGTGCTACCTTAAACAACAACTTTGGGACTTCTTCATCGGTGTGATCGACCAGGTAAACGCTCCCTGCATCGCTACAGGTCAGTTCTCGGCTCTTTGTTAAAATTAGGCTCAACAACTCTCCCAAGTCATAGGTACTCGAAAGCGCTGCGCCAATATCTAATAGCTCTTCGACTAATTCCGCTCTCGTTACATATTCGTTGCTTAATTCCGGGGTATGCAATACCCCAAGGGAGTGATGCTTTACTGTCGGATCGCTGTTCACAGCTTTACCTGAATTCACCTGAAAGTACCGGATGCCTGGAAGCCCTAGCTCTTTAAACCAGGGAGGAAAGGCGGCGCTATTCCATTTATTCTCCGTCAATCTTATTCGGCGATCGAGAGGCCCTTAACAATAACGGTCTACCTGTGGAAACAATTTCAATCATGTGAGACTCCTGCGTTAACTCTAAGGCTTTATCGCCGTAGCCCGGTTAAACAAGCACGATTTGAATGGTTAACTCTACCTAACAGCCCATGAGTGACAGGCCAGGACAATCAGATTTCCCTATCATAAAGTAACCGCAATTGCAATCCCCCGGGTATTGGTATTTGTCTTCAGCCTTTAGAGGCACTTTGACAAAGCTTTGTCAATTGGCCTTAAAGAATATCAGCCTATTCAAACCCGAGACTATCAAGAAGGGACTGCTGGACTAAGGTTCCAGACTTGGTGGAGTGGGGTCCCGTACATTCAGGAGATCCAGATGGGAGAATCAATCCCATTTCCCATAAGCTTCCAACCCATTCAATGGCGATCGCTGTTGACCTTGATCGGGGGTTAGCACCTAGAGTTCGAGGTTATAGGTCAGCCGGTTACTTGGGGAAACTCCCAAAAAAAGGACCCTCTTTTTGGAGGGGGGACCGCTCCTGGTTTTGCCAGAAACATTTTCCCTGAGTTGAGACCTTCCTTTTGATTGTTTCAAATTCATGTCTCCTAAATGATGGACCTATTTTGGCTCCCAAAGCAAGGCCCTACGGAGTCGAAAGTCCCATCAATTCGTTCCTCCTACTTAGAACAACTCCAGAGTGCGCTGATGCTACATCTGTAGTTTACTGATTGGCACAGTTTATCACAAAAATTTTGTTAGGAGAATTTAATCCGTCTCCACCCACTCTGTCAGGGAGGGTAACTCATTTCAACTCGGAGATAGTCTGGGCCATCTGAAAGTCTTTTTCGGTTAAGCCCCCAGCATCATGAGTCGTTAAGCTAATGGTGACTTTATTATAAGAAATTTCCAGGTCTGGGTGATGTCCGGCGGTTTCGGCGGGGTCAACTAATTGATTGACAAAGGCGATCGCCTCGATAAAATCTTTGAATTTTCTTTCACACTGCAAGATTTTTCCCTCTCGGGTCCATCCCCCAAGTTGAATCAACCGATCCTGAATTTCTGTTTCTGTTAACAACTGAGCCATCTGATTCTCCCTGTTGACTTCAATAATTCAATCATAAGAGGGTTAAGCGAATTTTTTCCCGGACTCGGGTTTGCGCTCCCCCCAGTATTTTTCTCTATAAATTGCCGAAAAGATTTAACACGGGCTTAAAAAAAACTATCCGCTCTCACCGGGTGCGCTTAGTTTTCACTATGACGCTGAGGGTGAAAGCGGTCTAGTTGGTCTTCAGATTGGAATCTGACTGCCGGGAGGAACTCCCAACCAGCCTAGTTCTCAAGGATTTTCTTTAATCCCAAAGGGACTAAAGCGAGTTGTTAGAGAACAGCCCCGGCCCACAGCCGATTTACTCCAATCTGATGACCCATGCGTTTACTACTATCTGGCATAGGCATCACCTCCTGTTTACCCTAAGCGGGTTTTATTTCTATAAGCTTTATGTCACCTAGCATAACACAGGAAATTGAAAATTTCCCAACCCTGCTGTTTTTTATCTGGCTAATTTTTTTCCGCAAGTGTGGGGCGTCCAAACTCGGCGGAAACGCCTGGATGAAGAAGTCCAGGGGAAGTGACCCCTGCTTTTTAACACAAAACCCCTACCATTCGGTAGGGGTTTTGACTAAATCAACCTAAAAACTCGGGTGAGTTCAGGAAATTTCTACAGAGCGTTACCGCGAGGTAGAACTTCTTCAGGGAACTCGAAGTTTTCGTGAGGCTGGTCAACCGGAGCCATCCAAGCCCGAATCCCTTCGTTCAGAAGAATATTCTTCGTGTAGAAGGTTTCAAATTCAGGGTCTTCCGCAGCCCGCAGTTCTTGAGACACGAAGTCATAAGCACGCAGGTTTAAACCTAAGCCAACGACCCCGATCGCGCTCATCCACAAGCCAGTTACTGGTACGAACAACATAAAGAAGTGTAACCAGCGCTTGTTGGAGAAAGCGACCCCAAAAATTTGGGACCAGAAACGGTTAGCGGTCACCATCGAGTAGGTTTCTTCCGCCTGAGTGGGTTCAAAGGCGCGGAAGGTGTTGGAACCTTCACCATCTTCAAACAAGGTGTTTTCCACGGTGGCTCCATGAATGGCGCACAGCAGTGCACCGCCCAGGATACCGGCCACTCCCATCATGTGGAAGGGGTTGAGGGTCCAGTTATGGAACCCTTGGAAGAAAAGTAGGAATCGGAAAATTGCTGCGACGCCAAAGCTAGGAGCAAAGAACCAGCCTGATTGACCCAAGGGGTACATCAAGAACACGCTGACGAACACCGCAATGGGTCCGGTAAAGGCGAGTCCGTTGTAAGGACGAATCCCTAGCAGGCGGGCAATTTCCAACTGACGCAGGCAGAAGCCAATCAGACCAAAGGCCCCATGCAGGGCGACGAAGGTCCAGAGACCGCCGAGTTGACACCACCGGGTGAAGTCTCCTTGGGCTTCAGGACCCCAGAGGAACAGGAGGGAATGTCCCAGACTGTTCGGGGGAGTTGAAACGGCTACGGTGAGGAAGTTGCAACCTTCTAAATAGGAGGAAGCTAATCCGTGGGTGTACCAAGAGGTGACGAAGGTGGTGCCGGTCAGCCAGCCTCCCACTGCGAGGTAGGCGCAGGGGAAGAGTAATAGGCCAGACCAACCGATAAAGACGAAGCGATCGCGTTTTAGCCAGTCGTCGAGGACGTCAAACCATCCTCGCTCTGCCTGTGCGCGTCCGACTGCAATCGTCATAACGCAAAATCTCCAAATAAATATGACTACGCTTAACTCTTTCTGAGCGTTTTCACCCAAGGGTTCTGCCTGCTATAGCAGAAAATGGGCGATTGCAGCTCAAGAGTTTACGTTTCTTTACTATGTTTCTCATTATAGGGGGAAACCTGAAAAATTTTAAACCCCCTAATCTAAAAATTTTCTGAAAACTGAGTGAAGGGCAGTGGCGGTGGGGGTGGGACTGCCCGAAAATTTGTCTCGATTGGGGGATGGTTTCGAGGAAATCGATGCCTCGGGTTGAGGGGTGGGGAGGGCCACAGGGAGCAGAAAACGGGTCGGGAGTCGGAGTGCGATCGCCTCTAAGGGAACTCCAAAAAATAAAATGTCCAAAAAACCCACAGGCTGAAGCCTGGGGCTACACGGACGAAGCCCGCCTGCGCGGGCTAAGGGGATTGCAAAATATAAATCCTCCAAACGTTCATGTAGGGGCGCAAGCATTGCGCCCCTACATTGACGGGGCTACTCTGTTGATCTACGAACGAAGGTTTTGGAGATTTTATTTTTTGGAGTTCCCTAAATAGAGTCTTGTTAGGTGCGATCGCATCAAAGCAAGGAGGATTTATTTGTTGGAATACCCTAATACCAAATCCGGGTATGAAAAGTCGTTTTTATGGAGTAGCCTGCGTAGGCAGGCTTTGTCCGCAAACGCCCCAGCCTTGAGCCTGCGGGTTTTTATAGACCTTGACAACCGGATTCCGTATAAATCGGGGTGGTTCATTTCCAGACATCCCCGGAATGCTGAGATTTTGGGATACTAGAAAGGTGCGGTCCAATGAACTTTGCCACAAATCATGTTTACGATTGACTTAACCCTGAAAAACACTCCTTTACCTCTATCGGTACAACGGAAGACCCTAGAAGATGCCCAGGCCCTCTACCAGGAGGTAGTGGGATCGATGCGCTCAGGGAGTTCTGAGATTTTGGAACTCACCTGCGAGAAGATGCCTGAGAAAAAAATCGCCGTCTTTATTAATCAGATCTCAGCGGTGCAAATCTCTGAAAAGTCTGGGGCAGCAGCGGCAGGCAAAGCGCCTGGATTTGCCTCTTTGGTGGAATCCCTGAGTCAATGAACCCCCAGTCTCCTAGTGACGATCGCCCGAATGCGATCGTCGTGCAGGACCTCTGCTTTAACTGGCCCTCGGGAGCAGAGGTGTTAAAATCCTGCTCCTTGGCCGTTCCCCAGGGCGAATTTTGGATGCTCTTGGGGACTAATGGCAGTGGAAAATCCACGTTACTCCGGCTACTGGCGGGTTTGCTTACCCCTAAAGACGGTCAAATTGCCATTTCTCGTCCGGTGGGGTTTGTATTCCAAAACCCAGATCATCAGTTAGTGATGCCGACTGTCGGTGCCGATGTCGCGTTTGGATTAGTGGAGGAAAATCTCACCCTGGCTCAAACTCGGCATCGGGTGGAAGAGGCCCTAACAGCGGTCAACTTACTCGCCCTGCAACGCCGTCCGATCTATGCTCTGAGTGGAGGTCAAAAGCAGCGGGTTGCCATTGCCGGGGCGATCGCCCGCCATTGCGAGGTTCTGTTATTAGATGAGCCCACCGCTTTACTGGACCCCGACAGTCAGTTAGACTTGGTAGCTCAAGTCCAGCGGTTGGTGAAAAGCCGAGGTTTAACGGCACTCTGGGTCACCCATCGTTTTGAGGAATTAGCCTATTGCGATGGGGCTTTCCTACTGGAGCGGGGGCGGATGGTCGATTCGGGAAATCCGCAGCCCCTGATCCAACGATTGATGGAATCTGAGGATTTAGAGTGATTCCCAGGGCTGCGACTGCTATTTGCTGTAGTCGCGGCCCTTTCACCTTTATAAAGATATCGTTATGCTTGGCGGAAGTTTAGTTTAGAATTTTTAAACTAAATTTAAGTTTTTATTATCATAAAAAATGATATAATGCAAAGCGCCTAGTCTGATTCTGAGTAAATTGTAAACAAATGTAAATAAAAGCCATGCCACGCTCCTCAGCGCGACCTTTATTGCTCGTGGATGGATACAACATCATAGGACTATGGTCGAAGCTCAAAACCAAGCGAGACTTTGACGGGTTAGAAGCCTCCCGCCGAGAACTAATCGAGTCGCTGATCAACTACAGCGCCTTTGAAGGATTAGACACGCTGGTAGTTTTTGATGCTCATTCTCGCCATGAGCCGAGCTACACCGAAGTCATCTCGAAAAGTTTATCCGTCTGCTACACCGATTTTGGGCAAACCGCAGACACCTATATTGAAAAAATCTGTGCCACCTTTCGACGAAACTTGGGAAACCTGAATCGCCGCTTAATTGTGGCGACTTCAGACCGAGCTCAACAGCAAACGGTTTTAGGATATGGGGCCGAATGGATGTCAGCGCCACAGTTTGCCCAAGCGATCGAAGCGACGGAACGCCGCTGCCGGAGTAAACAGAAAACCCGCAACAAGCCCTCTAGTCGGTTTTTGGTTTCGGGACTGGATGCGGAAGCCCAACAGCGACTCGCTCAGTTGCGACGGGGTTTGTAGGACAGTCAAAACCCTTGATTTTTCTGAGTGTCAGGCGATCGCCACCTATCCCTCCTGTGAAGCAATCCGAGCCTTCAAAAAAAAATTCAAAAATTTTTTGAAAAAGGGGTTGCCAAAACCAGAAAGGTATGTGTATTATTAATAACGGTGAGCCAAGCAACCCGAAACGTTCCTCGGTAGCTCAGTGGTAGAGCGGTCGGCTGTTAACCGATTGGTCGTAGGTTCGAATCCTACCCGGGGAGTTGATTAATTTTAGACTTTGGATTGAAGAGATTAGATTGAATTTCAATCTAGTCTTTTCATGTTCAAGGTTTAAAAATAGACAAGATGATGTTAAACAACACGGATTTAGAAGGGCAGAGACCGTCCGAATTTTCCGCTTATTGGTCCCTCGACCCGCAAATTACTTTTTTAAATCACGGTTCTTTTGGGGCCTGTCCCTTCCCGGTGTTAAAAGCCCAGGAACAGGTGAGGCAGAAGCTAGAACAGGAACCTGTGCGGTTTTTCGTGCGCGAATTTGAGCCGCTTTTGGATCAAGCGCGGGACCAGTTAGCCCAATTTGTTGGGGTGGATGGACGGGACTTGGTATTTGTGCCCAATGCCACCACGGGGGTCAATTCTGTACTGCGATCGCTGCGGTTTAACCCCGGAGACGAGTTACTCACCACGGACCATGAGTACAACGCCAGTCGCAACGCCTTAGAATTCGTCGCCGATCGCGCTGATGCCAGAATTGTCGTCGCCCCAGTTCCCTTCCCCATCGCCTCCAAGCAGGAGATTGTCGATGCAGTGATGGCAAGGGTCAGCGAAAAAACCAAACTCGTTCTCTTAGACCATATTAGTAGCCAAACCGGATTAATTTTTCCCCTTGAGGAAATCATTCAGCAGCTTTCCCAATTTGGGATCGAGACTCTGATTGATGGCGCACACGCACCCGGGATGCTACCCCTAAATTTATCAGAAATTGGGGCGACCTACTATAGCGGCAACTGTCATAAATGGTTATCTGCACCAAAAGGGGCGGCTTTTTTGTACGTTAAAAGCAGCCGTCAGCAGCAAATTCGACCCCTGACCATCAGTCATGGGGCCAATTCCCCTCGGACCGATAAATCTCGCTTCCAACTGGAATTTGATTGGATGGGAACCGGGGACCCCTCGGCTTATTTATCGGTCCCTGCGGCGATTCAGTTTATGGGGTCCCTCCTGCCTGGGGGGTGGCCCGAATTAATGTCAAGAAACCATCAGCTTGTTTTGTCCGCAAGGCAGATGCTTTGCCAAATCCTGGGAGTGGAAATCCCGGCCCCCTCAGAAATGATTGGATCAATGGCTTGTATTCCAATTCCTGATGGATCCGTTGACGAATTACATGATCAACTGTTCGATCGCCATCAGATTGAAGTGCAGGTGATGCCTTGGCCGAAATCTCCCCAACGGGTCATCCGCATTTCGGCTCAGATTTACAATAATTTTGAGCAGTATCAACAGTTGGCGGCAGTGTTGGAGCAGATGCTGGCTATCTCATAGGACAACATTTTTAGTGCAGGACTTCCGCAATATTTGCGGTCAAATCCTAAATGTAGGGTTGATTCGCGAATCAACCCTACCGTTAAAAGACAGGATTAGATCAGGGTACAAGCAACAACCTACGGGGGTTTAAATCCTAGCCCTGTCAAGGTGGTGAATTTGATGACGAAAAATTGTTATTTCTTGGACAGGCGCTTCTCGAAGCGCCCCTACAAGAGGTGAATTTGATGACGAAAAATTGTTATTTCTTGGACAGGCGCTTCTCGAAGCGCCCCTACAAGAGGTGAATTTGATGACGAAAAATCGTTATTTCTTGTTGGAGTAAATGCTTGCGCCCCAAGGGCGCTTCGAGAAGCGCCCCTACAGATGAATACACCTTGATACCAAATCCGGTTGGTCAAAGTCGGTTTTCGCTTTTAGCCCGCGCAGGCACCGCTTCGTCCGCAAGTGCCCCACCCTTTCCTAGCGGAACGCTGCGCGAACAGGGTGCGGGTTTTTACAGACCTTGAGCAACCGGATTCCGTATGACAGGGCTAGGGTTTAAATCCCCTTAATTTGTTTTAATAATTGCCTGATAGTTTTCCAGAAAGGTTAATAAGGGTTGGGCTTCGGGAGATTCTTTGAGGCTCAGATAAGAGTAGCGATATAACCCCCGACAAATTAACCCTAGCCGGGTTTTGAAATCTAGGGTTGAAGGGATATCGATGAGAATATCTTCAACCGGAGGAATATCCCCCCGTTGACAATACGCGGCTAAACTGATGCGCGGAAATTTGGCCCGTTTGCTACTGCGACTTCCCCAGTGAAATACATATTGATCCCAACAAGAAAGCGTTCCGGCTGCTGTCGGTAAAGCTCTGATATCTTCTAAGTTAAATTCAGTGGCTCCTGTTTGGAGATTGGTAATCGCTTCTCGATATTGAGGGTCTCGGTTGGCGGGGAGGATGTACATACAGGAATTGAGTGGATTTGCCTCGGTAATCGCGATCCAAATGGTGAGTACCGTTGGCATTCCGGTGGAGTCTATGGTGTTTTCATATTCCGCATCTCGATGGGGTTCAAATCCTTTCCCACTGTCTTCCGGATCAATGTAGTAAATCCAAAAATTGGGGACAAGTTTATACCCAGGTCCTAGCATTTCGGACAGAATTGCTTCAAAGTTACCCAAAACTTGATAAAAGACATCGTACACTAGGGCAAACATGGCTGGAAAACCGGCTTGTTTGACGGTTTCAATACAAGTCTTCATTTCCGCAAGGGTGGCCGGGGGGATGAGGGGTTCGGTTTGAAAATAGCCATCCTCTCGGAGTTGGGAGGCCAATTCCTCAAGTTGTTGTGGACTGACTTGCGGGGGTGAAGTCGGGCTATCAAAAGGTTGCTTGGAAATCCTTGAATTGGGATTCAGGTTTTGCCAATAGCGAATATCTTCGGCTTGCGGAAGCAGGGAAATTAAGGGGTCGAGGGCAATCGACTTTCTTAAAACTTGCAAGTCTTGGTTCATGTGATGGGGTTTGGATAATAAGATATTGGCAGAATCTTAGGCTAAGAATCTGGGGATGGAGGATTGCAGTTTAGTTGGTGACGATCTTACCCTATCACCATCACCCTATCAATGAGAATTGATGTAAAAGTTTCGTTAAGGGAAGTCCAAAAAATAAAATATCCAAAAAACCCGCAGGCTGAAGCCTGGGGCTACACGGACAAAGCCCGCCTGCGCGGGCTAACACAGTCTTGTTAGGTGCTTAACCATCGGGATTTGGATGATTTATTTGTTGGAACACCCTAAGGGAAGTCCAAAAAATAAAATATCCAAAAAACCCGCACCCTAAAGGGTGGGGCTATACGAACGTTAGCGAAGCCATGCCCCTTGGGCTATAGCCCGCCTGCGCGGGCTAATATAGAGTCTTGTTAGGTGCGATCGCATCAAAGCAAGGATGATTTATTTGTTGGAATACCCTAAGAAATAGGAGGGTTATCTTGGGGTGACGATCGCCGGTTTATGACTGACCGAACTTGAATTAATCGGCGGCAAACTGTTGAAATTGGTCTTGTCGCCATTGGACATCGAGGTGGCGATCGCTTTTTACCTCTTGGATTTGAATTCTGGACTGGCGAGAAAGCGAATCGCGGCTACATTTAATCGGGTATTGAGGTGGCGATCGCTTTTTACCTCTTGGATTTGAATTCTGGACTGGCGAGAAAGCGAATCGCCTCTACATTTAATCCGGTATCCGGTTTTTACAGACTTTCTTCGGCAAACTGTTGAAACTGGTCTTGTCGCCATTTGACATCGAGATGGCGATCGCTTTTTACCTCTAGGACTCGAATACCCGAACTTGGTAATGGATTTAACAGGAATTGTAATTGCTGCCAATCGTTAATCATCTGATGTTCGATATCATAGGCTGCACATAATCGGGCAAAAGTGATGTTTTGCGGGGTAGCAAAAAACTCGGTGAAGGGCGGGTCAAATTTGGCAATGGGTAACATTTCAAAAATGCCGCCGCCGTTATTGTTGATTAAAATTATTGTTAAATGACCTTGAAAATATTGGCGGATTAACCAGCCATTGGTGTCATGTAAAAGGGCTAAATCTCCCGTTAACATGACGCTACTTTGATGGCGATGGGCGATGCCTAATCCGGTGGATAATGTTCCGTCAATGCCGTTTGCGCCTCGGTTGACGAAGGGTTGGATATGGCGGTTCCCCGGTTTCCAGAAATATTCGATATCTCGGACGGGCATACTATTGGCGATAAATAGGGGAGTTTCTGGAGGTAAATGTTGAGAAATCAGCCATGCAACTTTGGGTTCAATCAGGTCAGGAATGGATGAAAGGGTGGTATCAATTTTCTCTCTAGTTTGGCGTTCAGCGTCACACCACTGTTGTAGATAGGCGGTGGGGGAAGGAGTGGTTTCAAGCGGGGGTAACGTGGCGGCAAGGGAGTTAATTGCCATTCGTAAGGGAATCGTGCGGCCATGTAGGGGGTCGAGGTTGCGATCGCTCTCGGTCACCAAAAAGGTTAGAGGTTGGCTGTTTTCTAACCAACTGCGAAGGGTTTTGCTGGTTGGTAATTCCCCAATTTGAATCGCAATTTTTGGGGTGAGTTTCTCAGCATTTATGGGATTTCTGAGGATAAAATCATAGGTAGAAATTAAATAGGGATTGAGGTCGGCATAATTGCGGAGGGGGGATAATCCTTCGGCAAGAACCGGCCAATTTAAGGTTTTAGAAAGATGGGCGATCGCCTGACAATAGTCTCTGGGATTTTGGGGTTGGGCGACTCCGGCAATAATGATTCCCTGTTGGCAGTTTTGCCACTGTTGGAGAGGGGATGGGGGGGATGGGGGAGATGGGGGGGATGGGGGAGATGGGGGGAGATGGCTAAAGAATTCTTCGGGTTGGAAGGTTGCTGCTAAATGGGTGGCTTTGGGTTCTGGTAAAGGGGCTAATGGATCGCGAAAAGGGAGATTCAAATGGACGGGACCGGGGACGGAAAATAAGGTTTTTTCCCAAGCGTGAATCAGGGTTTGGCGGAGATAGCTGAGTTGTTTTAGTTCTAAAGATGGCGTAGCTAATTCCGTTTGCCAATTGGGATAATGTCCATACAGTTTAATTTGGTCAATGGTTTGACCGGAATGGCAATCTCGCAGTTCTAGGGGTCGGTCTGCGGTTAAAATTAATAAGGGTACTCGGCTTTCTTTGGCTTCAATAATCGCCGGATAAAAATTTGCCCCAGCGGTTCCCGAAGTACAAACTAAGACAACGGGTTTGCCGGTTTGTTTGGCTTTTCCTAATGCAAAAAAACTGGCCGATCGCTCATCTAAAATTGGGATAGCTTCGACCTCGGGATGGCTGGCAAAGGCAACGGTTAACGGGGTGGAACGGGAACCGGGACAAATCACTGCGGTGGTTAATCCCAGGCGTTGGAATGTCTCGACTAAAATAGAAGCCCAAACGGTGTTAGTATTGCGGAAATCTATTGGCATTCTTAAGGGAAAAAGGAATCCTAATGGTCCCGGTAATTGAGGTTAAACTAAGGCTTTTAACAGGGTTTTTAGTTTGAGTTGCACTTCGGCTAATTCTTTGTCTGGGTCGGACCCGGCGACAATTCCAGCCCCCGCATACAATCGGGCCCGATCGCCTTCAATTAAAGCGGACCGAATGCCCACAATAAATTCACAGTTCCCATAGCCATCAATCCAGCCTAATGGGGCCGCATATAAGCCGCGATCGAAGGCTTCATAACGGCGAATTTCTTGACAAGCCGTATCCCGGGGAACCCCAGCTACTGCGGGAGTGGGATGGAGGTCCGCTAAAATGTCTAAGGGATGAATTCCCGGAGGTAAAGGGGCTTGAATTGGGGTCCAGAGATGTTGAATATTGGACAATTGTAATAACAACAATTGCGGGGGGACGTTGGGAGTTAGCCCTAAACGGGTGAGGCGATCGCAGATAAAATCAATCACCACTCGATGTTCATGAATTTCTTTCTCGCTGGATAACAGCAGTTTGGCTAATTCTGCATCTTCTCCGGATGTTTTACCTCGCGGGGCAGACCCGGCTAAAGCATCAGTGGTTAATTGATGATTATAAATCGCCAGCAAGCGTTCGGGACTGGCCCCAATAAAATTAGTCCCGCCGCCGTTTCCCGTGGCAAAGGTGTAGCAATCGGGGTAAAGTCGGCGTAAATTATTCAGGGATTTGATTAAGTTGATGGGGAGGGGAAAGTTTAAATCAATGGCATCAGCTAAAACGATTTTATTTAAAGTTTTGTTGTTAATCCTGTTCAGGGCAGAATAAACAGATTTTCTAAAATTAGCCGTGGGTTTAAAATCGTGACTTTGGAAAGATTGGTTGGGAAAATTTACCGGGTCTAACCAGCGAGAATTGGCCCAGCGAATTTGGGTGAGTTTATTACATAAATCTTGATGTAAGGCTTTAATATTATCCCGGGGGGATAAGGAAAAATTGGCGACGAACACCGAACGGTTGCGACATCGGGCGACTTGCCACCGGGGTAATAACACCGTGGCGCAAGGAAAGGCCGATTCTGGGGGGCGCAGGTCGTCAAAAAAGGTAAAGTTACAAAAAAAGTGGGGTCCGGCAAACGGCAGGTCCGTGGCCCCGGTGGTAATGGTATTCGCCAGACAGGATTGGATAAAGGTTTGCGCTTTGCCAAATCTTGCGGAACCCGAGGGGACATGAAAGGTGATTGCCGCCCCGATCGCCGCGATCGCTTCCCCTTTATTGCCATTTTCAAAATAAAAATGTGGGTCCTCGGGTTGGGCGATCGCCTGCAATACCGCTAGGGGGTCCAGGGGGGGAAGTTCCAAGGAGAGGGTGGCAATCTGGGGGCATTCTTTCTCAACGGATACCTGCTGACAAGCGACAAGGAACTGATAAAGATCCTTGCGGTCTGGCTTCATATTGGTATCAGACGGTACAACTAGCATGGAGGAAAGGATGGCTTCTTGGGCTGGTTGGGGGAAATAGTCCCCGGTTTACAGAGGGTACCCTCAAAAGTACCTCCTATCTATCTAACCATCGCACGGTTCCCACGGACACGCGCACTGGATGGGGACATCTACCCGGTAAAATAGATCCCGCATTCTCAGCATTGTATGTCACTGAGGGATTCACAGGGGGTTCGATGAAGTTGCCAGCAGGCCCTAGGGCACCATTTTTTCTGCAATCGCTACAAATGATTGCCAATCCAGTCGCCTATCTGGACCGGAATGCCAATCGCTATGGTGACCCTTTCACCCTACATTTATTGGGGGGAAACTCTCCCCCGGTGGTGTTTTTGAGTCATCCTGATGGGATTCAACAGATTTTTACCTCGGCAGCAGGGGCGTTTGAGTTAGGCAAAATCACCGACCCCTTTCGCCCCCTTACTGGGTCCCAATCCCTGATTATGCAAGATGGGGCCAAGCATCAAGGGACGCGCCAGCTTTTGATGCCGCCTTTACATGGGGAACGGTTGCAAGGGTATGGCAATCAGATTTGTGATATTACTGCAGAGGCGATCGCCCATTGGCAACCGGGTTCTAATCTGAATTTGCGTCAGGCCCTGTCGTCGATTTCTCTCAAAACGATTTTGCGGGTGGTGTTTGGCATGAACCCTGGGGAACGTGCCCACCAACTCGAACTCCTGATTGAACCGTTTTTGGAGTCGGTGAATTCTACCCTGAACTCGGTGCAATTTTTTTGGAATCCGTTACAGCAAGATTTAGGTCCCTGGAGTCCTTGGGGGAAATTTCTGCGCCAACAGCAGCAAATTGACGAGTTAATTTATGCCGAAATTCGCGATCGCCGGGGTCAAACCGATGGCAATGATGTCCTCTCCATGATGATGTCGGCGCAAGATCAGGCGGGAGAGGGAATGGGGGAGGCGGAATTGCGCGATCAGTTGATTACTCTGCTGTTGTTGGGTCATGATACGACCGCATCGGCCCTGACTTGGGCATTTTATTGGATTCATCAGGACTCCGAGGTGCGATCGCAGTTGGTAGAAGAACTGGATAGTCTGGGGAGTCACCCCAACCCGATGGCAGTGGCGCAATTGCCGTTTCTGCAAGCAGTTTGTCAAGAGGCCCTGCGTCTGTATCCGATCGCCTTAATTTCTCAACCCCGGGTGGTGAAGGAATCGGTGGAAATTCAGGGGTATGAATTTGCACCAGGGACCGTCTTGGTTCCTTGCATTTATTTAGCCCATCGGCGTCCGGAGGTGTATCCAGAACCGTTGGCATTTAAGCCGCAGCGGTTTTGCCAGCGCAAGTTTTCACCTTATGAATATTTTCCCTTTGGCGGGGGGAGTCGCAGTTGTATTGGTATGGCCCTAGCCATGTATGAGATGAAGTTGGTCCTGGCAACGGTCCTCTCCCGCTATGAATTGGCCCTCTGCGATCGGGGTCCGATTCGTCCTCACCGTCGGGGGATTACCTTTGTCCCCTCGGCTAATTTTCAACTGATGGTGAAACAGAGGCGATCGGCTGTTTTATCCGCAGCGATGCGGTAGGACCCAATCCGGTAGTTATCGTAAAAACCCACACCCTCAAGGGTGGGGCTATACGGACGAAGCCTGCCTACGCAGGCTATAAGAGAGAAAACAGACATGATCCCAAATCGGGTTGTTAAAAGTCCATTTCCTGGATGAGCCCGCGCAGGCGGGCTTCGTTTGTGTAGCCCCACCCTTGAGGGTGTGGGTTTTTACAGACCTTTGACAACCGGATTCCGTATGAGACCACCGGATTGCGTATTAATTCTTAATTTTTATTTCATCCTCTGAGACTTTTCTATCCGCCATCGTAAAATGATGGGGCTGGTTGGAAGAATAATAGGAATAATCAATGACAACTCAGACCATTCAGCCCTCGAATTACAAGTTATGGTTAGCTGCTATTAAACCTCCCATGTATAGTGTGGCAATTATGCCAATTTGGGTGGGAACTGCGGTGGCTTTGTATGAGCATCATTCCCTGAACTGGTCGATATTTTCTACCTTTATAAGTTCGGCCATTTTAATCTTGGCCTGGGAAAATATTAGCAATGATGTGTTTGATTCAGATACGGGGATTGACAAAAAAAAGCATCATTCTTTAGTTAATTTAACCGGGAATAAATCTTTGATTTTTTGGTCGGGAAACTTGTGTTTAGCCCTGGGTATTTTAGGGATTGGGGCAATTTGTTGGTGGCAACAAGATTTAACCGTCTTGGGATTAATTTTGGTTTGTTGTTTCTTGGGTTATATGTATCAGGGTCCCCCATTTCGACTGGGTTATCAAGGATTGGGGGAATTTCTCTGCTTTTTTGCCTTTGGTCCTTTGGGGGTTTCGGCAGCTTATTATAGTCAAACCCAGAGTTGGTCCAGTCTGAGTTTATTGGCTTCAATTGTGGTGGGAATTGCGACCACTTTGGTGTTATTCTGTTCCCATTTTCACCAAGTTGAGGACGATTTAGCTGCCGGGAAGCGATCGCCTTTGGTTCGCATGGGGACTCACCGAGGTGCTCAACTCTTACCCTGGTTTTGTGGGAGTATTTTCGCAATTACAGGGCTGTTGGTGGCGATGGGTAGCTTCCCGGTTTGGACGTTACTCAGTTTTGCTGGGTTGCCTGCGAGTCTGAAACTCTGCCGTCATGTTGGCACTTATCATGACAGTCCGGAAAAAGTGAGTAACTGCAAATTTATTGCGATCGCTGTTCATTTTTGGAGTGGGTTGTTATTAGGGCTGGGATTTATTCTATAAGGAGGTTTCCCGGCTATCAAATTTTTGAATAGGGATGGGGGACGGTTTTGCCGTTCCCTTTATTGCGATAAAAATGTCCAGTTTGTATGATTTTCATTCTAAAATTTTCGGAAATACTCAAAACCCTTTAATTCTCTTTTTACATGGCTTTATGGGGAGGGGTGATAACTTTTTTGAAGTGATTGAGAAATTATCCGATAAATTTTGCTGTGTGACGGTGGATTTGCCGGGACATGGTAAAACTCAGGTTTTGGGGGGAGAGGAATGTTATCAAATGTCTCATACTGCCCAAGGGTTAATTGAGTTATTAGATGAGTTAGGAATTTTCCGGTGTTATTTACTGGGATATTCGATGGGAGGGCGATTAGCATTATATTTAACTTTACATTTCCCGGAACGCTTTGAAAAAGTTATTTTAGAATCCGCTTCACCGGGTTTGGAGTCTGCTGAGGCGCGATCGCAACGTCGTCATCGGGATGAAATTCTCGCCCAACAGTTGGAAACAGGCGATTTTTCCTCATTTTTAAGCCAGTGGTATCAGCAACCCTTGTTTGATTCAGTTCGCCATCATCCTGCCTTCGATCGCCTCTTCCAGAATCGCTTACAAAATCAGCCTAAAACCTTAGCTACTTCCCTGCGACAGATGGGAAGCGGCAGTCAAGCCTCCCTCTGGGCACTGCTACCCTCTCATCCGGTTCCCCTGCTGTTACTGGTGGGAGAATGGGATCGTAAATTTCAGGAAATTAATCACAAAATTACCCAAGTCTGTCCCGTTGCCCAACTGGAAATTATCCCCGATAGTGGGCATACGATCCATTGGGAAAATCCCTCTACCTATCTCAAATCAGTGATAAAATTTTTCTCAAGTTAGGGTGATCGCCCCTTCATGAGGAGGGGTTCGGTGAAACGGATGGGATGGCTGTCCCCCACTGGCTGATAATTTCCTCCCTCTTTCATGGCAACCGCATTATATGAATTATAAATTCGAGTTTCGTCCCTATCAACGTAAGTTTAAACGCCCTCTGCAAACCAGTCACGGGACTTGGGAAATTCGGGAGGGAATTATTCTGCGCCTAACTACGGATAATGGAAAGATCGGGTTTGGTGAAATTGCACCCATCGGCTGGTTTGGTTCGGAAACGTTCTTAGAAGCTTTAAACTATTGTCGTAACCTGCCGGATGTGATTAGCGATCGCACGATTTTTTCGATTCCCCCTAACTTACCCGCTTGTCAATTTGGCTTAGAATCAGCCTGGGAATCGGCTACGTTAAAAACTCAGTTCAAATCGGCATTTTCGGAAGACAAAACTCCCGCCTCAAAATCAAACCATAGCGGATTATTACCCGGGGGAGAAGGGGCTTTACTCGGGCGGCAAATCCTCTGGATGCAAGGATATCGGACTTTTAAATGGAAGATTGGTGTTTTGCCATTCCAGCGGGAAGTCCGGATTTTGCAGGAACTGGTTCTCGCCTTGCAGCAAGGGACTGGCGATCGCCCGGGTTCCCTCCGCATTGATGCCAATGGGGGACTGAGTTTGGCGGAAGCTGAAGCATGGCTGCAAATTTGTGATGAACTTGGGGGAATCATTGAATATCTGGAACAACCCCTGCCGGTGACGGAGTTGGAGGCGATGGTGGAATTGGGAATGCGCTTTTCAACGGCGATCGCCTTAGATGAATCCGTCGCTACTTTGTCGCAAATGCAATCCGTCTATCGCCAAGGTTGGCGGGGAATTTATGTGATTAAACCCTGTATCGCAGGTTCTCCCTCTGAATTGCGTCAATTTTGCAATCTAAATAAAATTGATGCGGTTTTCTCTTCGGTGTTTGAGACAGACATTGGAAGAAAAACCGCTTTAAAATTGGCTGGAGAAATTCACCCTAAAAGCCATCGCGCCTTCGGGTTTGGGGTGGACCACTTATTGGAATCCGAGAAGGGTTTAGAACTCTTATGGTAGAGTTTTTTGGGGAAACATTCCCCCAATTCACGCCTAGGAATGTCCGAACCCAGCCTCCCAACCGGGGTTGGCAAAAATCGGATTTGATAGCCTGGATGGAGGCCAAAACCGGGAGTTTAGGGACAACTGCCTTGCAGTTTTTTTCCCAGTTAACCCAGCATAAAACTCCCCCTACTCTGTTACTGGCAGAACGCGATCCGATAAGATTTTTAGGGGGTTTTATTGCAGCAGTTGCCGCCGATTGTCCCTTGTTTTTAGGCAATCCCAACTGGGTGGATAGCGAATGGCACTCAGCAATCCAACAGATTCAACCGGACCGAATATGGCATCAGGGACAGGACTTTCCCGGAAAGGCTTGTCAAACTCCACGGGATACTCCTCCCTCGGGAATTATGATTCCCACGGGGGGTTCCTCCGGTCAACTGCGCTTTGCCATTCATACTTGGGAAACCTTAATGGCATCGGTGGCTGGATTTACCGAGTATTTCCAACTCCCTGCGGTTAATTCCTGCTGTGTGTTACCTCTATTTCATGTCAGCGGTTTGATGCAATTTCTCCGGTCTTTTACCACCGGGGGAACGTTTGTCAATGTTTCTTCTTATCAAACAATTGTAGAGCAAACGGCTGCCAAAATCAACCCGGAAGAGTTTTTTATTTCTCTCGTTCCCACTCAATTAAATCGACTCCTAGAAACTCCGGAATCCGCTGATTATTTAGCCCGATTTCAAACGGTTTTATTAGGGGGTGCACCGGCATGGCCGGAATTATTGCAACGGGCGAGAGAATACCAGATTTCTCTCTCTCCCACCTACGGCATGACGGAAACTGCTTCTCAAATTGTCACCCTCAAACCGGCAGATTTTCTAGCAGGTAATCAGAGTTCTGGGCGACTGTTGCCTCATGCCCAAATTATAATTACAAATCCCGAAGGGGAAGCGTTAGAAGTTGGTAAAACTGGGATGATTACTATCCAAGCGGATTCTCTGGCTAAGGGGTATTATCCTGGGGAAAAATTAGCCTCATTTTCATCGGATTTAAACTCGTTTCAATCCGATGATTTGGGGTTTATCGATGCAGGGGGGTATTTAACCGTGGTGGGACGCCACAGCGATAAAATTATTAGTGGGGGTGAAAATATTTATCCGGCAGAAGTGGAGGCGGCCATTCTCGGGACAGGTTTGGTGGAAGATGTCTGTGCGATCGCCGTACCGGATCGGGATTGGGGTCAAGTGGTGACAGCGGTTTACGTTCCCAAGGGCGGAGTCCAAGCAGAGGCGATCGCCTCGTTACTCTCGGATACTTTATCACCCTTTAAGCGTCCAAAATATTGGGTACAAATAGACAGGTTACCTCGGAACAATCGCGGAAAAATCTCCCGCAGTCTCGTTCAAGAAATGGTCTTAATTCAACTCAAACCTCAATAGACACCGGAACCGGAAACCCATTTCAAACTCCATATTCGGGTTTCTCAAAGAGATTTAATGGTCACTTGAATCATATAGAATTGCCTTAACCTTCCCGCATCAAATGGGGAAATTCCATGTGATAGACCTGTTCCCACAGATATTTCACATAAGACTGATTGGAGGGGACAATTCTGCGATCGTAGGCCAAATCTGCTGCCGCCCGGTCTAAAATTCGCACATCAATCGGATTGAGTCGTTGCCGTCTTTTACTCGAACTGAGTAACCAGACAATTTGAAACATCGTTTCCGGGGCAGCAGTGGTGTTCGGATTTGACCAGGCCCTTGCTAAAGGTTGACTCTCGTTAGTTTCATTAATGCGATCGGTCCGGTCCCAATAGCCTAATTGCCGAATCTGTTCGTAAAGTTCCTGTTCTAGTTTCATTATTGATTGCTAAGTGTTCTACAAGGAAAGTCAGGAAAGTATCGTGGGCGCTCTGTCGAGTCCACGGTGTTCTTATTGAGATATAGTTATAATATTAAACTTTGATTAAAACAGTATTAAGATTTACAAATTTTTGTAAAATTTTTAAAATTTTCCCCCTCAGTCGGACCAACTCTCGATCCAGTGAATCATTTCGGGAGTCAGGGGCTGGCGGGTTCGGGGTTGGGGATCAATGGAAACGTGCTCAGTTCGCGCTTTTGCCAGGGGGCGTTCTGTAGGCATTGAGGTAGCCCGGATTAAGTAGGTAATTTCAAAGCGATCGCCAGTAAGGGATCGCGGAGTCAGGGCGATCGCCACTTCGTCGCCACAAAACAGGGGCCGAAAAAAGTCAATGCTGGCATGAACAATCGGAATCGCCACCCTGGGGTTATTAAAAAAAGTTTGCAACTCTATTCCCGTAGCTGCCAGGGATGCCTCATAGGCTTCATGGCAGATGGAAAGCAGATTGGCAAAATAGACGACCCCAGCAGCATCGGTATCTGCAAAGCGAATTGTGCGAGAGTAGGAAAAGGGCATAGGCTGTTTTAATTTCAAGTTTGGCATCCAGAATAGCCCATCGCCGTCCCCGATCCCCGAGGGGTTCTAATTTTTAAGGCGATCGCCAAAATATTCCGCATATAACCGACAGCGTGGGGTACAATCATTGCCCGTCATTTTGACTAATCCCATACTTTGTAATTTAAACCCCTGTTCCCCAGGCAAGCGGACCGGATCCACCTGAGAAACCACTGCTTTCATGGCTTGAGTGAGAGGTGGATATTTTTCTAAATTCCACAAATGCCGACGCAAATGATCCCCATACAATCCCGTCTCCGTGGGTGATTCTTGTAGTAATTGCGTCAGAGTCACATCTTCTCGGGCAATATGATAAAGGGCTAATCGCACTAAATAGGGATGTCCTCCGACTAATTCCAGTAAGGTTTCCACCTGATTGCTGTTCCAATTAAGATGGTGTCGTTGGGCTAATTCAGTGATTTGGGCGGGAGTAAATTCGGGTAATTCAATCGGCAGTCCCACATTGAAGGGAGATTTATTGACATCTAAGGGGATGTACACTTCGCTAGAATACACCACAATCAAACGGAACTGTTTCCAAATATCCCGTCGTTTGGCTTCTTCATGTAGCGATCGCAATAAGCCAAAAAAGTCATCGGCAATTTCGGGAAATTCAAACAGGCGATCGACTTCATCTAATCCCAGAGTCAAGGGACCGTTGAGTTCCGGGAGTAAATATTGCTCAAAATAGGCTTTGCAACTTTGGTTACTGCCGATCGCCTCCCCTAACTGGGAATACTTCGCCAAGCGGTCTAAATCTAATCGGTCCAACTCCAAGCTAACGCTGGCATAAAACCACTGTAAGAATGTATTTAAACTGCTAAATACTCGGCGATCGGCCAGTTGTAAACTCACCGCTACGGTTTGCGAACCCTGTCGTTCTGCATGGTGGAGAATCCGGGCCATTAATGACGTTTTGCCCATCTGTCGCGGGGCTTTAATGCGGATTAATGCCCCCGGTTGGGTGATTGTTTCATAACAGCGGGATTCAATCGGAGGGCGATTCACATAAAAGGTAGAAGCAATTTCCACTTGTCCCTCGGGCAATTCCGGAGGGGCAACGGGCAGGGGAACCTCGGGAATTGCCCCGGATGACTGATTTAGAGTCAGAGGTAACTTTTGAACCGCCCAAGGATAACCAGAACCCAAAGCAATTCGCCCTTCGGACAACAGACTAATTAAGTCAGAAATCATCGCCTTTGTATCCCCATCATGTCGCCATTGCCAGGGTTGAATTTCCTCTAATAAATGCTGCAACTCAAAGGAGAGCAATGGGTTAGGTTCTAGGTTCAGATAAATCGGTAATATTGCCAGTTTTTGCGGGTTTATACTCTGCAATTCTCGCCCTTGTCGGACTTGTTCCCAGACTAATTCACTTTTTAATCTGTCAGCAGATAACAGTAAAAGCAAATAATCAAAAGACTCCAGGGGGAGTGTATAGTCTTGCAGGGATGACATTTTGTTCAGGGTCGCTTGAGGTAGAATCACCTCATGACCCGCCGTACTCAAAGCTTGGTAAAATTGGAGAGAGAGGGAGGAAGAAGGGGTGCGATCGCTGATTAAAATTTTCCTGGACTTCGGGGATTCAGTCTCCGGTAAACCGTTCTCCTCAAAATCTGCAATATCTCGCCATTCTCGCGCCAAAACCCGACAGAGTTCGATAAAGTTCGCAAAATCTACAGGTTTACCATTCAGGAAATTACTCACCGTGGATTGGGCGAAACCCAACTCTTCCGCCAGGATTTTTTGACTGGGAAACCCATGACGTAACAACGAGGATTTGAGGGTAGAAATACAGGAAGGACGGATTTTAAGCGATCGGGGCATGATGACGACAACCGGAAGACACCACCCTGATTTTAAACGGCAGGGTTCCCAAAGTCGATGAGAACTCGATGAAGTCTCAAATAAGTCAGGGGGGTACTCCCAGGGGGAATCTCTAGAATAGAAGAATGTAAACCCCGGGAGGGCTGTTGTCCTCTTTGAGATGAAAAAATAGGTTAATCCGATGATTGTTGTTGAAAAAACCCCTACTCAACTCAAATTAAGACATCGCCCTTATTTCGTCTGATTGAACCTTGGGTTTTCTGATATAATAAACCCAAAAAATGGGTGGATTAGGAATCGATGTCTACAAAAAAAGAAACAACCACATTAATTATAGCCCTAGTAATCGCCCTAGGGTTGATGGGTGCCTCAGTCTGGTGGCTGACGAAAGAGTTAGACTGGGGACGAAGATTCTTGACGGACTCAGAAAATCCCACTCCGTCCGAGGGAATCGTTAATCCTGGAGGAGACTCTTACCCCGAAACCTTAGCAGAAGTGCAGAATGTTCCAAGGGGATTATTTAGTCACGGGGGGAGTAGCACTTGGGTGTCCATTCGAGTCGCCGTAGACCCGGCAATTCAAACGGTTTGGCCGCAGTTTCAACTCCGCTATACTGACCCAGCCAGAGGTGCACCAAGTTCGGGAACTGGCATTGAAATGTTACTCGATAATCAACTCACCTTTGCGATGTCGGCTAGACCGATTTCCGATGCCGAATATCAAAAAGCGAGGGATAGAGGGTTTACTCTGAAAGAAATTCCCGTCGCTATTGATGGGATTGCGATCGTTGTCCATCCCTCTTTAGATATTCCCGGAATCACGATGGATCAATTTGATGCGATTTATGCGGGAGAAATTACCAATTGGAATCAAGTGGGCGGACCAGATTTGAGAATTCAACCCTACGGCAAAATCGACCGAGATTCTCACCCGAGTGTCATTTTAACTTCCACAACCACTGAAGCGTTAAGGGGAGTTAGTTCGGATCCCGCCGGAATTTATTGGGCTTCGGCCCCATTATTGGTGTCTCAGTGCATGGTGAAACCCTTAGCTGTGGGACGGACTTCTAATAATTTTGTTGCACCTTATAAATTGCCCTTTGTTCCGCTTTCGGAATGTCCTCAAAGGCGTAATGAAGTGAATTTAGATGTGTTTAGAACTGGGGAATACCCCTGGAGTCGTCGATTGGTGGTGGTGGTTAAAGAAAATGGCCAAATTGACCAACAAGCCGGGGAAACTTATGCCAAATTTTTATTAACCGAACAGGGACAAGACTTAATTCGGAAAGCGGGATTTGTGAGTTTACGCTAAAACCCAAGTCGATAGAAACTCGAAGGGAACTCAAACAACTCAGTGTGGATCTCAGTCAGTCCCAGGATGTAATGAGAAAGACAGCGAATCGAGTTGGGAGGAAGTTCCAGTGGTAACCGATTTTTATGCAGTCGTATTCCTAACCCGGGCGACACAGAGTTTAACGACAAGCGGATATGCTTGGTTGCCGATGCCTGTGAGTCCGCCCACCTGGTGGATGCCCCTATTTTGGGGGGTAACGGGTGTGAGTTTTTGTGCGATCGAGTGGGTGGTCCGAAAATATTTCGGTCATAAATATCAGGCGATCGCCTTAATCATGGGAATTACAGCCCTGATTATGGGGGCGATCGTATGGCATTTGATGATGGTAGTCGAGTTGAATTGGCAAATTGCCTATTGGATGGGATTGTCACTGATTTCAGTTCTGTGGTTGCGTCCCATCTTCGTAAAAAGTAGAGGCGCGATCGCCGTCCCGGATGCCACCGAAGCCAAAACCTTATCCCCTATCTTACCCGGGGAAGTCGGGCGAGTCCTCTATGAAGGCAGTTCCTGGCCCGCACAATGTGATGTTCGCGACTTGGCGATCGCCGCTAACCAAAAAGTTTACGTCTTACGCTGCGAAGGCAACACCCTCATCGTCGTTCCCGACCAGCTTTTTCATTCTTAGATCCTATACATTCCGTTTTTCCGTTCAGTTCACCCATCCCATCAGGAGTTTTATCATGTACGAATCCTTATTTGTAATCTTTCTCGCCCTAACTGGAACCTCCCTAGTCGGTAGCGTCAAAATCATCAAACAAGGGGATGAAGCCTTAGTAGAAACCCTCGGCAAATATGACGGAAAAAAACTCAAACCCGGACTCAATTTTATGATTCCGTTCCTGGATCAAGTTGCCTATCAAGAAACCACTCGCGAACAATTCCTGCATATTAAGCCTCAAACCTGCATGAGCCGAGATAATGTTTCAATTAGCGTGGATGCAGTCGTCTATTGGCGGATTTTAAACATTGAAAAAGCCTATTATAAGGTCGAGAATCTCCAGCCTGCGATGGTAAGTTTAGTCACCACTCTAATTCGCTCAGAAATCAGCAAATTAAAACTAGAACAGACCTTCATGGCCCGGAGTGAAGTCAATGAGTTACTGTTACAGAAACTCGATATCGCTACAGAATCTTGGGGAATCAAAGTAACCCGAGTTGAATTACGGGATATCATTCCGTCTTTATCCGTGCGAGAAGCAATGGAATTGCAAATGTCATCAGAACGAAAAAAACAAGCCGCAATTCTCACCTCCGAAGGACAACGAGAAGCAGCGATTAATAATGCGAAAGGAGAAGCAGAGGCCCGGATTTTACAAGCAAAAGCAAAGCAGCAAGCAGCACTTTTGGAAGCAGAAGCGCAACAACAGCAACAAGTGCTGAATGCTAAAGGCACTGCCGAAGCCATCTCCACCCTCGCCAAAACCATAGAATCCGACCCCTCCTACGCCCCGGAAGCGATGCAATTTTTACTCGCTCAAACCTATCTGGATATGGCCCTCAAAATGGATAGCGAGGGAAAGGGAATCATCCCCGACCCGCGTCAGATTCCAGCCACCTTAGACGGCGTGCGATCGCTCGTCTCCCAGCAGAGTAATGGCAAAGTCAAGCAATTGTCTTGACAAGTCCAAACCCTGGGTTAAAATCAGGAGAATTAGGGGCAGGACTTACGCAATCAATAACATCGAAATAATATCGGTTCCTAAATGTAGAGGCGATTCGCGAATCGCCTCTACATTTAGGGTGGGTTTAAAAAAAAAGCGTAAGTTTTGTCTATCTAAATTGAAATATTTTATAATTTAGCCCTAACCATGAAAAAAGCAACTTTTTATTATCAAGCCGGAGGAAGTTTGCCGGAAACTTCTCCAAACTATGTGGTGCGTAAAGCTGATTCTAATTTCTATGAAAAGCTAAAACTTGGCGAATTTTGTTACATTCTTAATTCTCGGCAGATGGGAAAATCTAGCTTGCTGGTGCGAACGGTGCATCGCCTAACTGCCGACGGAGTTGCCTGTGCAACGATTGATATTTCTGATATTGGCAGTAAACAGATTTCCCTCGAACAATGGTATGGAGGAGTTGCCTATAAACTCACCAGCAATTTTAATTTATTAGATGCTTTGGAGTTTATGAACTGGTGGCAAGACCGGGAGTCGATTTCTCCAGTTCAGCGGTTGGGGGAACTGATTGAAACGTTGTTGTTGCAGCAGGTTTCTCAACGGATTGTGATTTTTATTGATGAAATTGATAGCGTGTTGAGTGTGAATGAATCTTTGGAAGACTTTTTTGCCTTGATTCGGTCTTGTTATAATAAGCGATCGCAAAATCCCAACTACGATCGCCTAACTTTTGCCCTCTTAGGAGTCGCCACCCCCTCGGATTTAATTAGCGATCGCACTCGTACCCCCTTTAATATCGGCCATGCGATTGATTTATCCGGCTTTCAACTCGATGAAGTCCAGCCGTTACTGGCTGGATTAACTGATATCCTGACTCATCCCCAAGAGGTCCTCCACCAGATTCTCCATTGGACCGGGGGACAACCCTTTTTAACCCAAAAATTATGTCAATTGGTCCGGGAAATGGGAAAAATTAGCCCCGAATTTTTACCCCAGTCCGGGAATGAAGCCGAATGGGTTGAACGGTTCATTCAAACTGAAATTATTCACAATTGGGAATCTCGGGACGAACCGGCACATCTGCGAACCGTTCGCGATCGCCTCCTCAGAAATCCCCAACGGGCCAGCCGTTTACTGGGATGCTATCAACAACTCTTAAAATTACAAGCAATTCCCGCCGATGATAGTCCCGAACAAACCGAATTACGCCTATCCGGTTTAGTCCGAATCCAAGACGGAAAATTAACCGTTAGCAATCCCATCTATGCCGCCATTTTTAACTTCAATTGGGTCGAAAAATCCCTGTTTAATTTACGTCCTTATGCTGAAGCCTTAGCAGCCTGGTTAGAGTCGGACCGCCAGGATACTTCCCGTTTACTCCGAGGAAAAGCCTTACAAGATGCCCGGGAATGGGCCAAAGGAAAAAATTTGAGCGACCTCGATTATCAATTCTTAGCCGCCAGTCAAGAAGCCGAATTAACCCAGTTTCGCCAAAATGCGGAACAAACTCAAGCCCAAATTCAGCAACTTTATCGGGAAAAAGAATTATTAGAAGAACTCACTCAAGAACAAAATCGCCGCAAAATTACTGAAGCTAAACTGAGACAACACCGGCAAAATAAAGCCCAAATTATAACCGGATGGGTTAGTGGAGTCATGGCAGTTTCTGCCTTTCTCCTGGGCGTATTTTGGGTGAACAAATCCATTGACAAAACCCATACTAAACTTAATGGTGTCGCCTTACTCTCTCAAGCCCTAATTGCCGAAAACCAACCTGAATTGGCCCTGATAGAAAGCCTAGAAGCCGCCCAACAACTCAAGGCATTCATTGGGGTCAACTCCGCCACTCAGTTCCGGGTGGCCCTAGGACTACATCAGGCGATAAATGGTTTAATCGAACCCGCCGATCGCCTCCTCCATTCTCACCCAGCAGTCGCCCTGGAATTTACCCCCAACGGTCAGGGATTCGTCACGGCTACTCATAATACCCTTACTCTCTGGAATCGCGATCGCCAAGTCGCCCTGAATTTACCCGATATTCCCGGTCCAATTAACCGCATTGCTATCAGTCCTGACCGCAAAATCATCGCAGTGGCAACCACAAATCATCCTTTGCAATTCTGGACAACAACCCGGGAAAAATTACCCCTGACCATCCCGAATTCCAGTCCCATCACCGATGTGAGTTTTAGTCCCAAAGCAGAGACGATCGCCACCGCAGAAGAAAACACCGTGAAAATTTGGCGGGTCAAAGATGGAAAATTGCTACAAACCTGGACAGGACATCAGGATCAAGTCTTCTCCGTGAGGTTTTCACCCAACGGCAAAACCCTCGCCTCTGCCAGTGGCGATCGCCGAATCTTCCTCCGCAGAACCAGCGATGGTAAATTGATTCATCTCCTCGAAGGACATGGCAGTCGCGTCGTTGCCATTCGCTTCAGTCCCGATGGTCAATTATTAGCCTCCGCCAGTGATGATGGCACCGTCAGACTCTGGCGAGAAAGCGATGGTAAATTATTAAGTATCCTCCACCATTCCCACCCCGTCACCAGCCTCAATTTCCACCCCGATTCTCAAACCCTTGCCACCGGAACTGCTGATGGTACTGTTAACCTCTGGAATCGAGATGGCAGCTTCCTCACGCCCCTACGCGGACATCAACAAGCCATCACTCATGTATCCTGGTCTCCAGAAGGGGGAGAATTAGCCTCCACCAGTGACGATGGGACGGCGATGATTTGGAACCTGGAACTGGATGATTTAGTGCGTCAGGGGTGCCAGTTATTGGGCGATCGGTCAATCCCCCATTCCATCCCTCCCACCCTCCTCAAACGCTGTTTCTAAGGGGAACACCAACCAGTAGCCCATTTGATGGTAAAATTTGCGATGACCTGCACTCTTGGGAGTCCCAGGCCAATCCCGTTTAACCCCTAACCCCTGACTGCAACCTCCAATGCCCTGGTTTGTCAAAATAGAAGAAGGAATCGTCGATAAACCCACCTTCGATCGCCACGTTCCCGCCCATAAAGCCTACGTCGAAGATTTAATCGCCAAAGGACATAACGCCAAAACTGGCTACTGGAAACGACGTGGAGGCGGAATGCTGCTGTTTGAGGCGGAGTCAATAGAGGAAGCCCAGCAGATCGTTGCAGAGGACCCTCTGGTTAAACATGGCTGCGTCCAGTACGACCTCTATGAGTGGTGTATCGTCGTAGAATAACGGGCCGCAACCACAACTTTAAAAAATATTCTGCCACCCCCTAGACAAGAGTCGGACAACAATGATATAGTTGTAAATGACCTGGACCCATGCGGTCATAACGCCCAAACTTTGTCAGGACCGGAAGGTAGCAGCAATACGGGATGCTTGTGACAGGCGTGGTATCCGGGTCACTTTTTTTTAGTGCCTCTTTCTGGTGGTCACTCGGCCTCTATTAGCCTTATCCTAGAAGCAGTAACCTCAGCGACGAAGGAGCAATACTGCCTATGCCTGGTTTCGGTGATATAGTACAAAGGGCATTTTATCTGGGAGTGGGAATCGCATCTTATGCAGGCGAACAAGCCACCGGAAGACTAGCCGAAGTGCGCGAAAAAGCCCAAAAACTGGCCGATGAAATGGTCGCGCGGGGTGAAATGAGCACCGAAGAAGCGCGTCGCTTCGTCGAAGACATGATGAAACAGGGCCAGCAGCAAATCAAGCAGCCCCCATCGGAACCCACAACGCCAAAAGAACCCCGTCGCATTGAAATCCTAGAAGACGATGAAGAACCCACCCCGGAGAAACCTCCAGAGGTGAATAACCTGCGCGATCAGGTACAATCGTTACAGGATGAACTACGGCGACTCCAGAACGAATAGAGATTGCTTCCGGAAGTCATTAGGCAAAGGGTTATGGAAGATTGGCCGAAAGAATTTTTCAAAATGTTAGAGACAGCGGGACAAGAAGTGGATCGCTTTGTTCAAGAAGTGACGGAAGAGGTCGAGGAATTCGTTGAGGTTTTGGGAAGGTTTTCTTCAGATATTATTGAACTTTCTGAAGAATTCACGGAAGAATTACAAACGACGATTTTCATCGAAATCGACCAATATTTTGAAGAGTTAGTTGATCCATTTTTTGACCTGTATTTAGGACTAGATGAATTTCCAACGGACATGGATGGCTTTGTGTCATCGGTGGAACCCACAGCGGAAAAATATGCAGCCTGTATCGGCTGTAAAAACTATCACGGTCAGGTTTACGGGGGCAATTTACTGGTTTGTGGAATGCATCCCTATGGCTGGGAAACCGATGGCGACTGTCCCGACTGGGAATCGTAATTGGGATAAGTAACAGGAGGCGCGGCGATCGCGCCTTTTGTGTTTTTTAGCGGGCGATCGCCTAGACTCACGGCAGAATCAATTCTGCCGCTACTGTACTATTCCTGAGTAACCGGAGTATTCATCGGGACCCCTTCCTCGCTGACTTGGATGGGGGGACGTAAGACTAGATAAAATGCCGGTCCTAATAGGGGAATTAAGGCGACTATCCAAAATATCACGGGACTGTTTAAACCCCGTCGCGCCATGTCATCTCCGAGGATGGTGGGAAAGAGGAGGCACAGCAGGCAAAAGTCTAAGGTCATGACATGAATAAATCGGCTGGTTTGCCATTGGTAGAGGTAATCGGTCCAATTTCCTTGGGTGATGCCATAGCCGAGTAAGATGAGGGCGGATAAGGCGGCGATCGCCCCGAAAATTCGCGAGTCTATTGCTTTTAAAAACCAATTTTTCTCCCCGGAAAAGCTGGGGTTAGGCTGGCGCAAGGCGAGATAGGGTAACAAGGCAAATGCACCGACCCCAAAGGACAGGGTGACAAATGGCCATGCGGGAATTTTCTGTCCTTTTCCATCTAAAAATAGCACGGCGCTATAGATAAATGGCCATACTCCCATGATATTAAACAGGGCAATAATTAGGGGGTTGATTCCCTCCCATTCGCCGGTTACTAGGTTTTTAATTAAGTTAAAGGTGGCGGTGGGGTTATCCGGGGGTGCAAATCCAAAGGCATAAATGATTAATCCAAGCCATATTAATCCAAAGCCGAGTTTTCTCATGGGAGGTTTGTCAATTCTGCTAGGGTTCCCCTCTATGGTATCAAATGTCAATCAGGCTGAGTTGGATTTAGCACAATTTTTAGCCGTTGCGAAAATCGATGAATGTTTGATAATAGGCATCGGGCATTCCGGTATCGAAACACCGTCCTTTGATTTGATAGCCATACATTCCTTCGGCTTGGCGCACTTGTTCTAGGCAGGTGGTGAGCTGAAATTCTCCTTTTTCTCGGAAATTATTGCGGATATTGGCTTCGAGAAAGTCAAAGATTGTGGGCGTCAGGGCGTAAATTCCGAAGACGGTTAAGAAGCGATCGCCTGTTAATCCTTCTACCGTTAAATTTTTCCTAGCATAGTCTAAATCCGGCTTTTCACAGACTTCGGTGAGGGACAAAATTTCATCGTTATCTTGCCAATTCCCCGTGACGCAACCACAGTGATAAATTTCTTCCCCAGGGGTTACCGTCAGGGCGATTGTACTTTTTCCCACCCGGTTATAAACCTCCACCAGTTGGCTGGCACAAGAAACATCGGTATCCGATAAATAAACATGATCTCCTAAAAACAGCAGGAACGGTTCCTGATTTACCCAGTCTTTGGCGCAAAATACCGCATGACCATACCCCTCCTGGACCTCCTGAATTACCAGAGTAATTTTTTCGCCTAATTCTTGTAAATACTGGCTATAAATTTGATTTTCTGGGGAAAGTTTGTGATAATGATTAGAGTTTAAAGGAGTTTTGAAGAAACTCTCAAAAATTGGAGCGTCCCCGGGTTGGACGATAATCGCCACTTCTTCGATTCCGGCACTGATGGCTTCTTCCACAATGGCTAAAATCGAGGGTTTAACGCGACCTTTGCTGTCGATAATCGGCAACAATTCTTTTTTTACAGCTTTCGTGGCTGGAAACAAGCGTGTGCCAAATCCGGCGGCGGGAATAATTGCTTTGCGAATCGGATGATTTGAGTTTTTCATATATATTAAAAGGGTTCAGAACAGGCTATCAAGTCTCCCGGGTAAGACTGAACTAGACAGGTTGCGGAAATCTTCTGTTATTTTATTCTATAACTTCAGCGGAAGAGGAGGAAATCACCAGTTTCAGACATTGCATTTGGGGGAAATCTCGTTTAATCAGTTCAATCACGCGCTGTTGATTCTCTTGATTTTTTACAATAAATTGTGCCGTCCCATCTCCTTGAGACCCGACGCCTTTTCCGCCCAAAATTAAGCTTTGCAGCGGCGGATGTTTGAGCAGCGAGTGCAGGACGGGGGCGGTTAATTGGGAGGGACAGGCCCGAATTAAATGGCGGTCAAATTCGCTTTGGGCTTGCTTCATTAAGGCCCCGAGAGATTCGGCATCGCCCTGTTCTAAGGCAGTGGCGGCTTCCTGGGTAATTCTGGCGCTAATTTCTCCTAAATATTTATGAACGCTTTGTTTAATTTCATTGGTGGCAAAGGGATAGCATTGATTGAGAATGCTCAAGATTTCATGGGTGTTTTTAGAAGCGGCTAAATCGACGATTACAAAAAATAAATTGCTGGGAGTTTTGAGTTCTATAATATTAATATGTTGTCCATCAAACATCATCATCACGGGTCGGTTACCGTAGGCACAGCTTTGGTCGAGGCGACCACAGCGAGATGGGGTGGTAATTTCACCGTGATAGGCTAACTCCATTTCACCGCGAAGGGTTAATTTTAATTGGTACAACTGATTGAAGGAACGGGCGACGAGAACGGAGATAGCTGCACTTGAGGCTAATCCTTTTTGAATGGGTAAATCGGTTTTATAGTTATCAATTTCTACCCCTTGGACGTGATAAAGAGTCAAGGCTTGATAGGCAACTCCGGCGGCGTAACTAAAGAAACCACCCTTTTTGGCTTCGGCCAACAATTGTTCTCGTTCCATAGGAATTTGTAACAATTCTTTACGAGTGCCATCGGTGAGACAGGAGTGAAGAATGAGGTGGGTCGGATGGGGTTTGACTTGGGCATAAATACCTTGATTGGTGCCGACACTGAGGGTGTATCCTTTGTGGAGAGCCGGATTGATAGTTCGGTATCCTCCGGCCCAATCACTGTGTTCGCCAAATAAACAAAGACGACCTGGAACAAACATTTTCATCGATTTTTTGAATGGGGTGCAAAACCCGAGTTATAAAAATCACTGACAATGGGATAATTGTAGGATGTTTGGATGGGGGTTGGCAAATTGATGACTTTTGATTGAATGAACCGGACTTAAGTTAGGTCATGGGAATGATTTTCAATGGGTCAGTCTAATCCTACCATTAACGCTGGGATTGCATGATTGAAAGAGAATAGAATCCCGGTGAGGATGGCCAATATACGATCGCCACTTTACAGCGGTTAGGTTCAGTCATTCAAGTCGTCAGTCTAAAAAAATAGCAGGCGATCGCTGCAACGGTTGCTCGGTATTTAGGGTGAGTGTGTTTGCTCCAATAACACCGCTGAAAAAATGCGATTAAACCGGGTAGGTTCTATCAGAAATTTTGAATGAATTGAGCCGATTTTGGAACAGTTCAACCCAGATATGAGAGGAGCTTAAGCAGCGATCGCCCACCTACTGCTCCAGTTTCCCACAAAGGCGATCGCTGCAACCGCCTCTTACCAGGGACTGCCAATTAAGGTAAACCCGGCCCAAAAGTAAGGGTGAGCTAAATTTTCCCCGGTCAATTCCGCTAAGTTTTCAGGGAGGGCTAGTTCCCCGCGATCGCTGACTAACTTGCCGTCTTCTAAGCGCACTTCTCCTCGAAGCATGGCAAGTTGTGCCTGCCGTAGGGCGTCTGCCTTGAGTATCGATCGCGCGTTTTCGTCGTCGGTTTTGAACGTATTGTAAAACTCGGACATCAGGGCCAGAGTCCCGAGGTCGCTCACATACCATAAACTTGCTAAGGCAGAGGGAACGCCGCTTTGAATCGCTAATCCGGCAAATCCCTTTTCGGCATCTTGGCTGCCAACGGCTGTCTTACAAGCACTCAACACCAACAATCCGATCGCAGATTCATCAAGTTCTAAGCGTTGCATATCATCCAAGGTGAGTTTACTATCCCACAATTGGATATAAGATTGAGTCGGTTCTCCCTCCTGAAAATCCGCGTGAGTAGCGAGGTGAACGATTCCATAGCGGGATTCTTGCAATTGTGACTGCAAGTTTTCCTGAGTAAACTCTTGATTGAGAAATATCTCTCCGCGCCACAGATAACTGGCAATTTGAGAGAGTTCCACGGGGACCGCAGGCAGGGGAGAGAGGTTTTCAAAAATGGAAGCCCCCATTGCCAATACTTCTGTATTTGCCAGGGTACTGGGATTCAAGTCAATCATGTTAAAGGCGGGAATCAAGGCGAGACTGTATTGTTCCACCAGAAATTCTTCCCCATCATGTAAAGCCGCAAAGGGGACCGATCGCAAGCCCGGACCGACACATAACAACAGGTTTTCGATTCCTAGGGATTGCAATTCCTCACGCAAAGGGGCGATCGTCCAAGTATAAAGATTTTGGGCTTGAGGCAAATAGGAGCGGGTACTTCTTCGGCTAGGGCTAGTCATGCGCTGCCGTAATTGTTGTGCCGTTTCGATCAGCATCTCCTGATTGGTTTCGGCGATCGTCCGACCCGTCACGCCTCCATCAGCAGTGACTAACAACAATTCAAGTTGATCCTCACCGGGAATCATGTAAATTACCGCAGACTTTTGACCCGTTTTTTGTTCAACCACCGCCAACGCTTCGCTAATTTCTGCCCCACTCAGGGTAACCTCCGATAAATTTCTGCCAAAATAATCTTCAAATACAGGTTCCCATTGTTGCTCAATTACCGTGACAGCCTCTGCAAAATCGCGTGGTGAACTTCCTTGGCTGATTTGAGGTTTCCGGTCCTGAGATTGAGTGAGCTGATCAAAACGGGATATCCCGGGTAAAACGGCACGCCCGTGAGCATCACTCGCGACAGTCACCGAGGGAAATAAGGCGAGTCCCAAAGAACATAAAAAAGGAACAATATACCAGAAATGTTTCCTGGAAATGAACGAATTGAATTGTGAGTTTGACTTGAAAAATGTTGGTTTCATGCAAAAGTTACTATTCGCTAAATTCGCTTTTTTTTGAGAAGGTGATCCAATGGAATGTCACCCAGTAAAAGCGCGATCGCGCTTGCGTAGATTTCCCCTAAAGGCTCGCATTTATTGTAACGAAAAAACTTCGGACTTGTCCGAAGTCTGAAAAGTTAAAGAGTAGGGAGTTGAATGTTGAAGGACATCGGGGTATCGGGTTCAAGCTGCCGGGAAAGCACGGGTGACCCGACCCGGCGAGGGTACGAATCCCCCCTTGGGGGTTAACTCACCTCTAGGTCACTCAATTGACCCTGGCTTAATAAGAGTGCAGCCGCCTCACCGTTAACGGGTTCGGAAAAAAAGTAACCCTGACCGTATTTACAGCGCAGGAGTTCGAGTTCATGCATAGAATCGAGGGTTTCAATGCCTTCGGCAATCACATCCAGTCCTAGGGTATGGGCCAGGGTAACAATGGTTCTGACAATTTCCGAATCGTCATTGAGCGGGGACATTTTAGTAATAAAAGAACGGTCAATTTTTAAAACATCCACGGGGAAGCGATGGAGATAACTCAAAGACGAGTAACCTGTGCCAAAATCATCAATGCATAACTGAATATCCAGGGCTTTGAGGCGTTCCAAGATGCCGATCGCCCCTTCGGGGTCTTCCACTAGGGCCGTTTCGGTAATTTCTAATTTCAAATCCCAGCCATCGACCCCGGTTTCCTGGAGAATTTCCTCAACGCGATCGCTCAAATTCTGAGTCAGTTGCTTCCCGGAAAGATTCACACTCATTTTCAGGGAAGGATAGGTGGGAAATTGCTTTTTCCAGCTTCTTAACTGGCTACAGGCTTGAATCAGCGCCCATTCGCCGATGCGTTCGATCGCGCCGGTTTCCTCAGCCACGGGGATAAATACATTGGGAGAAATCCACCCTTTGCGGGGATGATGCCATCGAATCAGGGCTTCAAATCCACTAATTTCTCCGGTGGACAATCTCACAATGGGCTGATAAAACATCTGAAACTCGTTCCGTTCGATCGCCCAGCGCAGATCCGTCTCCAACTCCAAGCGCAGGATGGCTTCCTCACGCATGGTGCTATCAAATACCACATATCCGCCTTTTTCCCGGGCTTTGGCGCGATACATGGCGATATCCGCATCCCGCAGAAAATCGGGCTGACGCCGATCGCCTGCGGTACTATGAACAATGCCAATACTGATCGAGGCAAATACCTCGTAACTTCCCACATTAAAAGGCTGACGCAAGGTTTCGTGGACTTGGTGCGCCACGGCGATCGCATCTTCAACCCGGGGAATATCTTCCAACAACAAGGTAAATTCATCCCCGCCAAACCGCGCTAGGGTATCCTTAGGACCTAAACATTCTTCCAGTCGTCCGGCGATCGCCATCAACAAGCGATCGCCGACGGAATGACCTAAACTATCATTCACCAACTTGAAATCATCCAAATCCATGAACAGGACCGCAAATTCATAATCCGCTTCACTCTGAGCGCGGGAGACGGCTTTGACTAACCGATCCATAAAAAAGCCTCGGTTCCACAACCCGGTGAGTGCATCGTGAGAGGCATTGTATCGTAGTTGGGCCTCCGTCCATTTTCGATCGGTAATATTCACCACGGAGCCTTCATAATACATCAATTGATCATGAACATCGCGCACTGCGCGAGCATTTTGAGCAATCCAAATCATAGTACCATCAGCCCGATAAACCTGGGCCTCAAAACCTGTAACCACATCTTGTTCCTGTAACAGGCGAATAAACTCCTCTGGACATCGGGGATCAACGTAGATTTGATGGGAGCGATCGCACAGAGCCGCCATCAAGTCCGGGAGGGAAGCATACCCATAGATCGCCGCCAAAGCTGGATTCGCATTCATATACCGTCCATCGGGGGTCGTCTGAAAAATTCCTTCTACTGCATTCTCTACAATACTGCGATAGTTGGCTTCGGCTTGCTGAAGTGCCTTTAACGTCTGTAACCGATGTAAGACTGACCCCACTTGGAGGGCCATTGAGGAGATGCGCGGCAGCATTCGCGGATCTAAGTCCCCAGGAGTTGACTGAAAAAAGACCAACACCGCCAGGACCCGGCGATCGGCCAGAATTGGAATACCCAAGGCACTGCTGAGTCCACAGGCGATCGCCCTGTGTTCCCCGGAAAACCCTTTCTCTGCTTCTGCGGCAAGATTCGTAATCCATTCCGGTTCTCCCGATGCCATGACTCGTCCGGGTAATCCCTGATTCAGTTCTAAGCGCAACCCACTACACCTGGGGTAAACGGTTCCCGGTGCAGCGTAATACAATCCAGAACAGTCTAAAGCGGTTCCCTCGGGGTTGGCAACCCAAGCTTCCCCGGCAAAGTATCCCAAGGTTTCTCCGAAGCTACAAAGTGCGATTTTTAAGGCAGATTCAAAATCTGGTGCTGCACTCACCGCCTGGGTCATGTTCTCCCACAGCCGAGTGTGAGATTCAATTCGACTCGGGTCTTCAATCTCGATTCCAGTCGCGATCCAATAGTCTAAAATCTGGCGATCGCCCTTGAACACGGCCCGAACACACCACTCCACCCAGATTTCTTCTCCCTGCTTTGTGAGAATACGGTTTTGGATTCGTTGGGGTTGAGTTTCCTGGGTGAGTTGCTCCCAGGTCTGAGAGACCAATGGCCGGTCAGATTCGGGGATAAATGTCTTCATATAATTCATCCCCAAGGCTTCTGCACGAGTATAACCGACGCGCTCTAACATGGCTTGATTCATAAAGAAAACTGTGCCATTGGGTTTGATAGCACAGTTAAAGGCGGGGTTTGTATCCAGGAGACTCAACCATCCCTCTGGGGCGACTGGCAATGCTTCCTTCTCAGTGAGCTGGGCTTTGAACTGGGTTTGCATTCTCAGACTCATATAGTGCAGCATCAGAACTGTTCCAGTGGTACTTAGGAAGAGCAACAGGGCAATTTGATAGGGCTTTTGGAGGGTTCCCTCGGGGTTGATTACCACCAGGAAGGATGATTCAGAAACATCTTGAGACGGTTGAGGATTGGATGGGTCGTCAACTCTAGCAGTCCCCTCTTTTAAGTTTCCTGAACTTGAGAAATTTTGGGTAAAAAAAGAGTCATTTGAAACTCGGATTAATTTCTGAACCTTGGCAAATGGGTCGTCAATTGATAATCCATTTTTTATTAATTTTAGCTCCCTTGGACGACCCTCGCCTCCGGTGATATCCCCGACTTTTCCTAAGCGTTGTTCCGTCACCCCTCTGGCACGAGTGGGGAAAGAATCAGGACGACTGGAAACTATGGAGAAGCCTGGAGGCGTCACTGCGATCGCCGCTTCAGGGAACAGTTCTCGGGTCTGGGCAAGTTGGCCTACCCAACCCAGTCTACCACCCTGCTGGTCCAGGACAAACATACCCCCGACGATCGCCACTAATCCCAGGGCCAATCCTGCCCTTATCATTTTTTCTCCCTTCTGAGTCTTCATGTTCTGCCCATTCCCCGCCCATCACGTTTATAGTTTAGGACTTGTTTCGGATTAACCGTTGTTTGCTTCGACACAAAAGTTCCCCAAAATGGGTCTGACTTCTGTTCGAGGTCGTTTTGAACTATTGTGAATATTTGTAACTCCTTTAATCATCCCTTCCCGGTTACGATGGCGTGACTCCTAAAGATATCAGAATAACAGGGTACTCGATTTTTTGTTCATAAAAATTAAAAAAAATTTTTTAAACCCCGAGTTAAAAGGCAAAAACGAGAGTCATTTTGTTCACTCTGAACCCCATTATTTCAACTGTTTCCTTTTGATTAACTCAACTCATAACACCTTGTCAACCGTAGGGACACGGAAACTCAGTGTCCCTTGGCGATTCAACTTCGCACCCGGCTCCAATCTCGCAATCGCGGTTAGGGAATGGGTAATGTAATCTTAAATTCCGTTCCTAATCCAGGCCCTGACTGACACTCAATTTGGCCGCCATGTTTTTCCACCACAATTTGATAGCTAATCGACAAACCCAGTCCCGTGCCTTTCCCCGGGTCTTTGGTCGTAAAAAACGGCTCAAAAATATGTTGTTGGGTCTGATCTGTCATCCCACGACCATTATCTGAAATCCGGATCACCGCGCAGTCCCCCACCCGTTCGGTGCGAATGCAAATTCGGGGAGTAAAAGTTCCGGGAGAATCCCCGGTCATTTTCGGAACGTTGGCTCGCCTTTTGAGATAGTTTTGCCCCTCTTCCTCTAAAACATCGATCGCATTCCCCAGTAAATTCATAAACACCTGATTCAGTTGTCCGGCATAACATTCAATCCCAGGAAGTTCCCCATACTCTTTAATCACCTCAATACTTGGCATTCCGGCTTTGGCTTTGAGACGATTTTGTAAAATCAGTAAGGTACTATCAATCCCTTCATGAATATTCACCGACTTTTTCTGAGCTTGATCCAGACGGGAAAAGTTCCGCAAAGATAGCACCACTTCCCGAATGCGATCGGCTCCCACCTGCATGGAAGACATCAGCTTGGGAAAATCTTCCATTAAAAAATTGAGGCCAATTCCTTCAATATGCTGTTGAATCGTCGGAGTGGGTTCTAAATATTCTTTTCGATACAGTTCCACCAGGGCTAAAAGGTCCCGGACATATTGGCGAGCATGAGCGATATTGCCATAAATAAAGCTCACGGGATTGTTAATTTCGTGAGCAACTCCGGCAACCAGTTGGCCGAGACTGGACATTTTTTCTGTTTGAATCAGTTGAGTTTGAGTTTGTTTTAATTCCTGTAAGGTGTGTTTGAGTTCTTCAGCTTTTTGGCGGAATCGTTCTTCCGAACGGCGCAAGGCATCTTCTGCTTGTTTGCGTTCGGTAATATTTTGGGTCATAATCATTCCGGCAATGGCTTCTCCCTGTTCATTTTTCAGGGGTAAGGTATGAGCGAGATAAAGACGACTGCCAAAGGGAACTTCAGTCACGCTTTCTTTGCCCGCGAGTGCATCGCGATAGAGGGTTTCGTAGAGATTCGCAATGTTTGAGGGGAAGGCTTCTGGGAGAGTTTTGCCTTCGATTAATTCTTTAGATAAGCCCACTTTGGGGAGTTCGGTTCCTTCGGCGAGGGTGTGACGCAGTTCCCTATCGAAGAGGCAAACGGTCCCATTGGGAAAGTTTTTTGCCAGGGTGCGATACTGGGTTTCACTCCGGCGTAATGCCACCTCCATTTGTTTGCGATCGCTAATATCAATGCCGATAAAAACGGCTTTGGTTCCTTTTTGATATTTCTGAGCAACTACTAAATAGCTGCGGGGTTCTCCCTGGGATTCTAGGGTGATTTCTGTGGATTGGGTGAGTTCAGGACGGGCAAAAAAGTCCTGAACCATTTCGGAGAATTTGGGACTGGTTTGTAAAAAACCCACCGGGCGATCGGCAAAGCTATCGACTGGCATTTGAAAGGCTGCGGCTAAATGGCGATTCACCCCTAAATAGCGTAAATCTGAACTCACCCAAGAGACTAAACCGGGAACCGCATCGAGGACCGCTTGGAGTTGCTCGTTGGCATTCTGCAAGTCGGATTCGGCTTGTTTGCGTTCGCTAATATCGCGCACGAAGGCACAGTGATATTCTTGACCATTAAAGGTTAAATAATTGACCCGGACTTCCACCGGAATTGAGTGATTTTGTTGGGTGAAAAAATTGGATTCAAAGGTGAAGGTTCTAAACTGTTTGATGGCTCGCCAATGTTCGGCCCAAATCGGGGGAGAAAAGGCGGGGTCAATTTGAGAAACGCTCAGGGCGAGTAACGCTTCTTGGGTATAGCCGAGTAACTGACAGGCGGCTTCATTAACATAGCTTAATTGGGCGTCTGGGGTCATCCAGAGGACGGCATCTGCCGCTTTATCCATTGCAAATTGAGTGAGTTGTAAGGCGTCGGCGAGTTGTTTGCGCTCGGTGAGGAGTTCGGCAGACAACATCAACCCGCCAATTTCGCCATCACTGGCGATCCAGGGTTGAATTTCCCATTTAATCCATTCTTGTTGGCCATTGGGTTTAATGAGACAATCCTCATGGCATAAGGGTTCTCCGGTTTCTATACAATGTTGATAGCGCTGTTGCCAGGATTCGCACAGATGGGGAAAGCGTTCATAATGCGATCGCCCAATGACACAGGTGCGATCGCCGGAACCATATTCACTGTACCAACGTCGCGACCAAGCCAAATATCGCATCTGGCGATCGACCATTGCCACCGCTGCCGGAACATATTCCACAAATTGGGATAAGATGCCTTCGCTTTGCTGGACGGCAGTGGGGATTTTCGTGGATGGCGATCGGCTGGTTTTGGGATTGCCATTGAGGGTTGGGTTGGGTTGCACCTTGAGGGATTGATGGACTGAAATCTGTTGCATGGGGGGAATCCTCCTGGTATGGAATGCAGATAGGGTTTCCGGAGTTGTGGAGTGGAGTTCCTGGATGCGATCGCCGATTTCTGGCTTTTGACTGGTCTTTTTCCCCGTTCAAAAGTTCCGCACCGCGATCGCCGGAACACCGAGTTAGACTGTGGTACTCAGATCCCACGCATCCGAATGATAGTGCCGCCTAGAAAGAGTGATGCAAACCCCGACGATTCGCCGAACCCATTCAACATTCCGATTCTAGATGTCTAGTGAGGCAAGTCGAAAGCATGGCCCTCGGATGTCTAGATCGAGAGACTCCCTGTTAGCCTTCCTGATGAGTTGTTAGTCTATTTTGGTTCAGCGGTAGTTTCTGGCGACCTGATTTTTTTGGCATTTTAGCCAAAATCCTTAACAATTTGTAGCATAGTTTGACCTAAATTTTAACTTTTGTAAAAATTTGACAATTGCGACAAACTATGTTCTCATCAGGAATGGATTAAAATCGCTCAAGTTAATCTGCGATCGCCCCTGGGGTGATGTCCCCAGCTTCCGGTCAAATTGCCTGACTCAATCCTGCCTGCTGTTGCTCAAAATTTAGCCATTTCCTCACTAAAAGTCGGCAACCGACTCACCCATCCTCTTAACTTTCGGCATCTGGCGATCGCGCGGGATTTAAGGGGGACGACTTTAACGAAGTGCCGCAAACCTTACAAAACAGCGCATCGCGATCGTGACGAGACAATCCACATCCTCCACAAGGCGTTTCCACCCGGTTTGAATTTTTCACTAATTCTTTAATTAACGCCCCCAGTTGTCCCGGAATCAAAGCAATCCCTGAAATAATCATCAAAATTGTCAGCAATCGCCCCCCTTGCGATAACGGGGTCACATCCCCAAATCCCACCGTTGTCATGGTGACAACGCAAAAATAGACCGCATCAATAAACGTGCGAAATGCCTGGGGATTCGTGGGATGTTCGACTTGATAAATTAACCCCGAGTAAACAAAAACAATGGTAAACAGGGTAAAGATAATCCGGCGAATAATTAATTGGTCTTCCCCCTCGGTACTGTCAAAAAAAACTTGACTTTCCACAAAGCGCAGCAACCGCAAAATCCTAAACCATCGCAGGAGCCGCAAATAGCCAATCCCGAAATCACCGATAAATAAGGGAAGAATTACAATGAGATCTATCAAAGAATAGATGCTAAAAAAGTAAGTTATTTTATGGTTTGCCGACCAAAATCGTAAAAGATATTCTAAGAAAAATATAATTAAAATAAAAGTATTCAGCTTATTTAAAATCAGGGTAAGCTGAATTGGAATTTGATAAGTTTCAATAACAAATATTGCCGAAGATAATAAAACCAGACTGGTCAAAATGAGGTTAATCCATTTTCCAGCTTGGGTTTGGGTATCATCTAAATAAAAAGCGATTTTTTCGGCCAAGTTTTTAAGGATGAAGTAGTATAAATTCAACCGCATCGAGACTTCCAGTTGGAGGCGGGGGGTTTAATTCCCCGCTTCCTTCCAGAGTCTGGAATCAGAGGGTGACTCCTGGAGGAATCCTCAGAGCATCAGTACCTGATGAGGTCCCAGGGCCGAAAACCCGGTAATAGTCCCCTTGAGTAGCCCTATCAAGGTGATAAATTTGATGACGAAAAATCGTTATTTCTTGGACAGGCGCTTCTCGAAGCGCCCCTACAAGAAACACACCTTGTCCTAGTTCCTGAGAACTTAACGAGAGCGTTTCTCCTTTTCCTGACGGCGGCGATCGCGCCATTCCGCTGCGGTGAGATAGATAATTCCTCCCGTTACCAGGACCATCAACCCTAGGGTTCCCGTTGCTAGAACAGTATAGATAGTCGTGTCCACAAGTCCTCCCCAATCAAAAATCAGTGTTAACAGAGTCCGAGTTTAAGGGGCGGCAGTCATCTATTCCTGGGAAGTCACCTAAATAGAGGACCGCTGAGGGTGGGCTATTTTAGTTAGGTGGTGGCAGTTCACCTAAAATCGTGAATCGGACATGATTGATTGCCAAATCCCCCAGACGGATCTCGCTTTTATGTAACGGGACTCCCTTGAGTTTGAGACTTTCAAACCGGATCCCTTTGCCCAATTCCACATGATACCAAGCTAATCCCATAAAAAACCGCATCGGGTTAGGGCCGCTATCCTGATTATCATCGGGATTGGATTCCATTGGGATCCAACCCAATCCAGGAATATAGAACTCCAACCAGACATGATTGTAGTCCGGTTGCATGGGCATTCCTTGGCGATCGGGGTGTGGGGGGCATTTGTAACGTCCCACAGTCCGACAGGCAATCCCATTTAACCGCAACAGGGCCAGCATTAACCCCACATATTCGCCACAGGAACCGATCCCGCGTTCCAGGACGATATCTGGGGTATCAATATGGGGTTTGATGCCGTAGTCGAGTTTTTCATAGACATAATCGCGAATACTCAGGACCTTTCGCAGGAGATTGGTTTCGGTCCCGATCGCCTCAATTGCTGCCTTGCGAACAATCTCCGTATCCATCGCCAGATTGTCATTATCGACTAAATAGCGATCGCCAAACTCTGGGGGAGGTTCGGGCAGATTTTCCACATCCCGAGGGGAAAGACGATATTTAATACTGCGAACCTCTAAAAGAGCTTTCCAACCAAAAACCCGTGCCTCGTGGGGTTTGAGACTGTCGAACTTAAACACAGCAATCCGTTGTCCATCCATAATTTCCTCCTGAAACGGCAGTCCGATCGCCTCAATTTTCTTCAACTTTTGGCGAGGGGTTTCTGCCGGAAAAGCGATCCGCCATTCCAAATCCGTCAAGTCCAACTCATCCAGAGGAGAGAGTTCCTCAACGTAGGAAATTTCCATGAGATAGCCGTTGGATAGGGCATAATGTTCATCTTCATGGTATTGAAAATGTAACGGATGAATCAACGTGCGATCGCGAAAGGCTAATTGGTGGGGATCGATGGAATTCGGGTCATCCCGAACATAAATTTCTTCCGAAGCATAGGCCACATAGAGAATGTCTTCCCCAGTTTCGGGATGGCGATGAAAGGCCAAACCCGAGGGATGTTCAAAGGGAGTCAGGACACTAAAAATTAGAGTACCTGTAGCGCGATCGAGACAGTAAACCGTTTGTTCCTCCGAATCAGAAACCCACAGGTATTCCGCCTGGACCGTCAAACTTTCCACCCCGATTCCGGGGGCATAAAACCGGGTGATTTCCTCCCCAGTTTTGCGGTTAAAAATCAAAATGTAGCCCGTTTTTTGAGAACTCACATAAACCGTAGAACCCCAAACTGCGACCCCATTTGCCGGATAGGGCAAGGTCACGAAATGTTGGGGATTGAGTTCTTGAGTTCCCAAACCGGACCGGGCATTTTCACAAAAATAAACGCTGTTTTCCCGGGTTAGCCAGAGGGTATCTTCCCAGAAGCAAAGGCCCGTGGTATCGACAAATTCAGAAGCCTGATAGGGATTGAGAATTTTGGTGTTGTCGTTCGTACAGTCAATTTCCAGGAGATAGCCCCGGGCGGTATCAATGGCAATCAGGGCATCGCCAACAAAGGCCATAGAGTGCAGCTCATAGACGCCATAAGGTCTAATCGTGCGTAACCAGGGGTCGATTTGATGAGAGAGAACAGGTGAATCAAAGCTCATAGAAAACTAATCTAAGGGTGCTAAAAGGGATAAAAGATCAACGGATAACTGGCGGTAGAGTCATGGCAGTCGCTTTCGCAAGTCTGCGTGAACTTGTCTCCCGCAAGAGACTGAAAGTGTGCCCTGGGGTTGAGAGCGGTTATGATGGATTTAAACACTTATCGAAAGGTTTAAACCGGCGATCGGAGTGAATCCGCAATCGCCACCCCATATTAAGAGCAGGGTGATGTCTCTTGAAGGGTGCAAATCCTTGGGAAACCGCAGGAGTGGGGGTAAAGAACCCCGCGATCGCTACGGTTTGGGGTGCACGGTTGCTAATTTAGCAATTTTAGTGGGATTCAATGTGTTCAGAGAGAGCGGTTCCCTCTCGGTAGGCCGGGTCCATCTCGTTATTCCGCCTACTTTTACGATCTAAATTCACCACAAGGCCCCTCTATTATGATTTTAAGAAAGTCTTCTCTTGCCTTAATTTCTCTATCAATGGCATTCTCTGTTGGATTCGGTGGGAGTGCCGGTTTGACCCAACCTGCAACCCCTGATTCTGTCTCCCGGGCGATCGCCCAAAATGAGTTACCCACGGATTGGAACGTATTTGAGACCCCCGAAGGTGCACCGGGACGACGAATTGGTGGCGGAACTCGGGGGACCTGTCCGAAGAGTGCATCGGGCATGATTGCCCTAGTCCCCGAGAATAACCTAGGACTGACCCTCTCGAATACCCCTACCTTCTTGTTTTACGTCCCCAAAATTGATGGGACCAGTCCGGAGCAAATTGAGATGGAATTTCTCCTGGTAGATGAATCGGACCCAGAAAATGTCCAAGAAATTTATCAGCAGAGAGTTCCTGTACCCACTGCCGGGGGAACCGTCGCCCTGACCCTACCCGATGACGAGAATCTGCCTCCCTTGCAAGTCAATCAATTTTATAGTTGGTACTTCTCACTGATTTGTAATCCGAAAGCAACAGACCCCTCGGTTTTATCCCTCGGGGGTTGGATCGAACGGATTGAACCCTCACCGACGTTGACTCAGGAACTCGAACCACTCACCTCCCGCGATCGCCTTGCCGTCTACGAGCGGGAACTGTTGTGGTTTGACGCGATCGGCACCCTGGCGCAACTCCTCCAGGAAAACCCCAACGACCCGTTTTTACGGCAAAAATGGGATGCGCTCCTAGAAGCCGTCAATCTCGCAGAAGTGGCTCAGGCCCCTTTACTCAATTGGGAGCAGGAGCAAACCTCCATCCGCGATCCACAGTAATTAGAACCCGGCATTTTAGGTCAACCTTAGCGGGTAGGGGCCATCCCGAGGCGATCGCATTGCCTCTACCCTCTCTTCTATAAACCCCTATTTCCTTGTCATTTGGGTTTCTAAAAACAGGCTTTCTCATGACCCTGCCCTGCCCAGACTCTAGCTGGATAATCCCTGCTCCTGTTTCCCCTAATTATTTAGAAAATCCTACAAAATATTTATCCAAATTAAACAACTTATTTAATTCATGTTGAGCTTTTTGATAAATTCGCATCTGTCCCGTTTCAATATGAGCAAATCCTTCACTTCCAGGTCGTAAACTCTGGTCGTGATTATCAATTAAAATGGTCAAAGTCAACATCGGATTACTCCCGGACTGATCCAAGACGATTTTCGGTAAAATATCTTGAACTGTTGCCCGGTAACTCGGACTATAAGGGTCGCGAACTTTAAAAGTTACAAATTGATTCGGCTTGACCAAATTCCCATCTTCTTGAGAAACTTCTACCGTGGCAGTAAGCTGGGATAAATTAACAATTTCCATCAGTTCTTGACCCATTTGTACCGGAGCTTGATCCACTAGGTCTAAATCAGCCGTCACCACGGTTCCTGTGATTTTAGATTTTAGAATCAAATCCTGTTGGCGATCGCGCAATCGGGCGAGTTCCGCTTCTGCCTGAGCTACCCTTTCCGATTCATTCTTAATCTGTAATACTGCCGATTCCACTTCTGTTTCCACAGAACGTTGTAATACTAACTGCTGCTCCAACTCATTGGCTCGCTCATCTCGCAACTCTTCTACTTGATTTTTAAGTTCTTCAATCTGTGCATATTTAGCTGCAATTAATCCCTGTTTCTGCTCAATCAAATTTTCTCTTTGACGGATTTCGCTTTCATATTGGCGGATTTGCTGGCGCTTCACCTCTATTTGACTGATTTGTTGGTTAATCTGAGCTTTCAGGATATTTTCTTCCTTCTGAGATTTATTAAACTCATTCTGGGCTAACGCCCCTTCCATAAGAATTTCTTGATATTTTTGGATCTCCGATTGGAGAATTTGTAAATTTTCCTGATAACTTGTCGAATCTACTTCTAATGCCGCAATTTCATGGTGAATTCCCGTAATCTGCTCTTCAATGCCTAGCTGATTATTTATCGCCCCAGCTATTTCACTTTCAATACTGTTAATTTCTGCTTCTAGCTGCCGAATTTGCGGTGAATTGTTTCCCGAGACAATTGCTTCAAACTCCGCTTGTTCTTTCTCGGCGCGACTGCGGGCGATCGCCACATCCTGTTTCGCCTTCAATAATTGCATCTCCCCCATTTTCGCCCGACTTTTGGCGTCATCAAGGGCTGAAGTTGCTTGTTGTAAACTCTGTTCTGCCGAAGCAATTTGCTGTTCTATTTCTGCACTATAAACTTCCGCAACAATATCCCCTTCGGTAACCAATCCATTACTCTTAACTTTCAGATTAACCGTACCCGCTACTGAAGTCGTAACATGGTGACGTTCATAACTGCGAGAGGTAATTGTTCCGGCTCCTGTAACATGATTAGCGATGGGAATTTGGGCGATCGCCACCCCACCCACCAATAAAAACAGCAGCATTAACCCCTTCCGATAAAAGGGAGAAGCAGCCGGTGGTTTTGCCGGAGGAACCGCTTCAGGAGTCGGCGAAGCTGGCACCGTCGGTGGGATAGGGGGTTGAACCAACGATTTCGGTGGTACCACTTTCAGCGGAGACTTTTGGGGTTGATTCGGATTAGAACTCATAACAGTCAATGCCCTGAATAGAAAGTTAACAATTCAACTTTTCTTGGTAGGAAAGAAAAAATAAATCAACCAAAGTGTTAAAATCAAAAGAGCCGTCATCGGAATTTTAGTTAAACTCCAATCAGCAATCCTGAAAAATAAAAATCCAAAAACAAAATAGATATAGGCCAAACTCAAAGGGGCATAAATCGCTAAAATTAAAATATCCGATGCTTTTTCTCGTAACGGTTTCCCGCGCAGAAAATTCCCATATAAAGCAAAAGAGCGCGTTCTGAGATTGTTAATTCCCGTCAATGCCACTGCCAGATAATAGCCATCAAACTTAGCCATCGGATTGAAATTAATCGCCACCGTGACTAAAGCCGCCACCATCAATAAATAACTCGCAGTATGTAGCCAACTCCCGGCATGAGTCCAATTCCAAAACCACAAAGCACCGGCCCAAATTGCAAATTGGACCAACAAACCCGCCCCCACAACTAACACCCGCTTAAATCGAGGTAAACAGTAAGAATCCGTCGTATTCGTATAAGCCGCAGGCATAAACATCATCAGCAGCAATCCCATATTTGGAACCACCCCGCCAAAGTTTTTTAACGTAAACGCATGACCCAATTCATGAAAAGCAACCACCAGCATTGACAGCAGAGCAAAAGGAATAATTAAAGCGGGTCCATTGGCTTCCATGAGTTGCTGTCCCGTATAAACAATGATTTCTCGCTGACGAATTCCCAAGACAGCAGAAGCAAATAAACACAGGAATAAAATCACCGCAAAGGGCTTCGTCCAAATCCAGCGAATTCCATCAATATGTCGAGTCAGCCAAGGGTCGGGATTGAATAAAGGAATCCGAAAATAAAGCAACTGCATCGGGTTAAATTTGCCGCGAGGAGGAGTTGGCAACGTCGTTCCTTCCAACATGGCGGATGTCGTCAACAGTCGCAGGAGATTTTTTAACTCTTGGGGAGTAATACAGAATTCTTCAATAATTGAAGAAGGCGATCGCCGTCCCAGTTGGTCGATAATCACCTTATCTGAATCACTCAACTGTAAAAAAGTAAAATCCTCCGGATTGCGAAGAATCCAATATCCATCTGGATGATTAATCCAGTGAACAGACGCTTTCAAACCTGGAGAATTTTTAGGGCGATCGCCCACAGTTTTTTCAGCATCAGACGGCTCAACCTCTTGCTCTGAATCATCCCGTGCTAAAATCTGTAAATCAATCAACTTTTGTATCAAATCCGGGATAAAATCAGCAGAAATTTCCCCAGGAAACTGCTGCTCACAGCGAGTTTGAATCTCAAAAACGGTATGTTTTCCCGTAAAATAGTTTAAAGCATATCCTTCAACCGCCGAAAAAATCACGCGAAGATTGCCTTCAATAGCTTTGAGCAGAATTTGGTCAGAATCAGGGAGAGGAGATAGAGTCCAGTAAGGAGTTAAATCTGGACAAATCCAATCCATAGCCGTCTCATCCTCAGCCGCTAGAATACCCAATTCAATCAATTTTTGCAGGACTTCCCAAACAAAAGAGGGAGAAACTGACTCGCCAAATTGCTGCTGACAACGCCGCTGGATTTGGGCGATCGCCAACTTCCCCGTGAAATGCTGTAAAACAAATCCTTCCATCGGGGAAAACGTAAATTGACCCTCCCCTTGGCGCGACTTTAGCACCACCCTATCCGAACCTCGCACCTTAGCCAATTGCCAGTAAGTGCCGAGATTCGGACAAATCCAGGGATCATAGTGGTTTTGAGGATTGAGGGGTTGAGGGTTCATGGCGATCGCATCCGGGGTGAGAGGGTCTAGGGGTTCATCCAGTGGGTTACGGTTCTATTTCTTTATTAGGAGTAATCCCAGTGAATTATGCCTTATGAACAATTTTAGGGCAAAACTTTACAGACAGTGGTGGCCAATTTCGATAGATTATGTGGGATTGCGCGTGGACATCTCAACCCATCAGATTCTAGACTTCCAAACGAATCTCGAAAGATTGGAGTTTTTCTTGTACCCATCGCTCAAAAAGTTGATTTTTAAGTTCATGTTTGAGAGGTTGTTCTTCTAAAGAAGCTGGAATAAATTGTTCAACTCGGAATAAACAATAACGATCATCAATTTTGAGCGGTCCCACTACCTCTCCAGGATTCGCTAAATCGATCGCCGTTTTCATAATATCCGGCATTGTACCTTTGGGTACTGCACCCATCATGCCATTGGCTGCGCGATCGTCCGTGATAGAATAGGCGCGGACTAATGATTCAAATTGAGCGTGATCGTCCAATATTTTTGCTTTCAGGTTTTCGGCGATTTCTTGGTCTTTGACAATCAAGCGAGACAGAATAACGCGATCAAGCAGAGGTTTCCGCTCTAGGAAATATTCTGCCAACTTAGGTTCTGTTACCTCAGTTTTCAATTGTTCTACCTTGAAACCAAAGGCAATATTTTTGCGAAACTCATCGTACTTAACTCCATTAACTTGCATCCAATTTTGAAACAGTTTAGGATCGGCTAAATTATTGGCGACTCGAAAATCCATCACCGCTTGATCGACTTGAAAATCACTAAACTTAATATCAGTTCGCTGTTCCAGTTCTTTTTGCAGCAAGTATTGTCGCATGATATCTGTCATCATCCGATGGTAGCCACCGGCTGCCTTGAGATAATCTATAGCCTCACCAAGAGAAATAGAATCTTCGTTAACTTTGAGAAAGGGTGCTTTTGTCGGTTCCATGTTGATGCTTCCTTATGTTTGAGAAAAGGCGATTGCCTGTCAGATTTCAGAAGAGCAATCGCCTAGATTGCCTAAATTAAACAACCGATAAACCGAACTACTTCATCAATAGCTGAATTTGATTTTTAGCCAGTTGAACTGCTTGAGAGTCAACCGTTACATCGTCAAACAGGAAACCATTGACAATAGTGCGACCTGAATTTCCGAGAACGCTCGCTGCCTGACCGTAGCCAGAGTAACTTTGGAAACCTGCCAGAGCTGCACTACCCGCTAAAGGTTGTAAGCGATCGCCGTTATCGCCCCAAACATCTTGTGAAAAGCCCACAGAACTTCCCAACCCGTCAAATATTGTCGAGCCACCCCACTGGTAGATTGGCTGAGAAGAAAACATATCTGACGTGACAGAAGCTCCAAATGTACTTGCTAAAGAAGAGTTGGCATCTAGATTCCAGTAGCTCAATAGCGATCGGCCACCCGCATTGACAAAGTTGGTTAAGTTACTCCAGTTTGATAAAGCCAAGCCCGGACTAGATATCAGGACGAGGGTAGTATTGGGATTGGCATTAGCAATTGCTTGGTCAAAAGTATTTGAATCAGTGAATGATTGGTAACTCTTGCCCAAACCACTAACAGCAGTTTGAAGGTGTTTGTCGATAGATGAGTCAAACACTAAAATATTTGAAATGTTTGGGTCGTTGTCGTAGATGTAAACCATGCCACTGGTACTGCTGCCACTATTGTAGGCAGAACTGGATTGCAGGTTAATGCTAACGGTTTCGGTTCCCTCGTAGATACTGTCATTAATTGGATTAATGGGAATGTAAGCCGTGGTTGACCCAGCAGGAATGTCGATGTAGCTATTCAGGTAGCTGTAGTCACTGCCTTTAGTCGCACTGCCACTGATGCTGTAGTAAACCCGTTCACTCTGGCTGTTGTTTCCACCACTGCGGCTCACTTGCACGTAACCGGAGTTACCATCTTCACTGGCATAGGTGTCGTAACTGTTAATGCTGATGGTGGATTTGGCAACATCGTTGTCGTAGATGGTGACAGTACGAGTGGTGTTGCTGCCAACAAGATAGTTGCTGTTGCTGTTTAAGGTCAGTTGAACTTGCTCGGTTCCCTCATAGATGCTGTCATTGGTGATATCTACAGGGATGTAAGCATAACTCCAACCGGCTGGAATCGTCACATAGCCGGAAAGATAGCTGTAGTCACTGCCGTTAGTCGCACTGCCACTGACGGAGTAGTACACAGTTTCCGCTTGGCTGTTGTCCCCACCCGTGCGATAGACATAGAACTGAGCATCGTTGGGAGTTTCACCCGCGTTGCGTTCCCAACCCGAGGTGTCGTTGCTGTACAGATTGATGGTAGATGGTGCGGTATCGTTGTCGTATATGGTGACAGTGCGAGTGGTGTTGCTGCCAACAAGATAGTTGCTGTTGCTGTTTAAGGTCAGTTGAACTTGCTCGGTTCCCTCATAACTGCTGTCATTGGTGATATCTACAGGGATGTAAGCGAAACTCGAACCGGCTGGAATCGTCACATAGCCGGAAAGATAGCTGTAGTCACTGCCGTTAGTCGCACTGCCACTGACTGAGTAGTAAACCGTTTCCGCTTTACTGTTGTCCCCATCCGTGCGATAGACATAGAACTTAGCATCGTCGGGGGTTTCACCAGCGTTGCGTTCGTACCCGTAGGTGTCGTTGCTGTACAGATTGATGGTGGACTTGGGTTGAGGATCGTCGTCGTAGATGTACACAGACCCACTGGTACTGCTTCCCGCATTGTAGTTGGAATTCGATTGCAGATTGACGCGCACGTCTTCCGTCCCTTCGTAGTCGCTGTCATTATTCGGACGGACGGTGATGTAAGCTGTCGTTGAGCCAGCCGGGATATCGATGTAACCAGGGAGGTAGGTGTAGTCATTGCCATTGCTGGCACTGCCGCTGATGCTGTAGTACACCCGTTCACTCTGGCTGTTGTTTCCACCACTGCGAGTTACTTGAATGGAACCTTGGTGGACACCTTCCATCGCATAGATATCGTAATTACTGATGTTAATGGTGGACTTGGGAACGCTCATGTACACGGCATCGTAATCACCTAAATGGCGGTTGCTACTGTTGTTAGTTTCGTTGGTTTCGCTAACTTGGTTGTAGCGGTCAACAACCATCCCCACATAGTAATTACCATCTCCTTGACTCCAAATGCCGTCGCTGGCACCGGGTAATGTCAGGTTTTTGACTAAGGTTCCGGTGTCGCTGTTGCC